>CAIRMK010000244.1 GCA_903879645.1 uncultured Bacteroidota bacterium | reverse complement strand
TATTGAATAATAATTTACAATCTCTTGATGCCTTAGTGCAAAGCATTTTATAATTTCTGGGAAATCAAATTTTTTTTGATCTTCAATATCATTTAATCTTAACGAGTTATTTTTTAGTTGAGTAATTGTACTACTATTCATTTTTAAAAAAGCATCCCTTAGACTTATGTCACCTGAGTAACCAATGTCATTTTTTATTAGGTTTGCATTGATAGACTCTAGTTTTTTGTATATTCTTTCTAGCGTAGAATTTGTTCTTGAATCTTTATAGCCATAAATAACAGAAGTAGAATATTCTACCAAGGATTCTTTAACATAGGATTCGTTTTTTTCAAAATCTGCAATGTAAGCCTTAGGGGTTCTGTAATTTTGAGACTGCATATTCTCAAATTGCAGAAAAACTACTAAATAGACGAAACCATATATTGAATATTTTAGTTTCATTTTAATGTTTTCATTAATTATTTGTAATGACTTACAATTTTATTGTATTATAAATTTAATTAAAATAAAGAGGAGTAGTATGTGAAATCGATAAAAAGCGGTGTAATTAAGATAAACTACATCAAATTTTAATTTATGCGAGATTTAAATTTAATGATTATATATATCAACTATAAGATTAATCAATATTGCTAAATTTCTCATACAAATCTTCAAATTGAATATTGTTTTTTAAGAAGTTACTATTCGTTATATACCAACGTTTTAATAACTCAATTTTTGCTAATTGGTTTACATGTAAAGCATTAAAAAAAATATTTTTTATGTCATTATATCTTTTCACTTCATTATTATAATCTTCAACTTTTATGGAATTGTTATCTTCTAGGAATTTATTTTTAAATTTTTGAAAATCTTCATAAATGGTTATATATTGTTGATATAACGGCAGAAGAGTTTCATTTTGCTTTATCATAAAATTCACAAATTCAATATTAATATCATTTAATGAAGTATCAGTAAAGTCATTTTTATAAATATCGGTTTTTATCAAAGATTCCTCGGCTAAACTTGTCATGAAATTGGTGCATTCAATTACATCTTGTATGTTTCTATATTTGAATAATTGAGTTAATTTTTCGTCAAGTATATTTAATTTATAGAAAATAAGGTTTTGATATGCATTATACTCAAAAACATTTTTTTTGTTATAATTTCGTATTAGAATTTTATACTTTAATCCAAATTCTTTTTTTGAACTTTCATAATTTAAAATTTCTGAATAATATTTAGATATTTCGGATTCTTTATAGGCAAAGTTTTTATAGATATCTGAATAGCCTAAATTACTTTGAGCTTTATAATCGTTTAGTTTTAATGATTTGTTTTTAAGTAATGTTATCGTTTTATTATTTAATTTAATAAATGAATCTCTTAAACTTATATCACCAGCAATACCAATGTCATTTTTCAAAAGATTAACGTTAATTTCTTCTAATTTAGTGTAAATTCTTTCTAAAGTGTTTTGAACTCTTGCATCAGGACTTGCATCAATTATAGCTGTGGAATATTCCATTAGGGATTCTTTTACGAATAATTCATTTTTGCCAAAGTCACTTATGTACGCTTTAGCATTTCTGTAATTTTGACAAATTGCATTTTGAAAATTGAAAAATAATACTACAATAAATAGTCTAGAGAAAATAAATTTTCTTTTGTAACTTTTAATTAGATGATTTTTTTTCATGGTTCAATTATTGTAAGGATATTTCAGCTTATAAATATATTTATTTACAAATAATTAAACATCAAAAAAAAATGAAATTCGATAAAATACTTAAACTATGTTTTAAAGTAGAAAATATCCTATGAAAAATATTTTATATTATTCTTTTAATATTGTTATAAAAAAAGGCTCAAAATTTGATTTTGAGCCTTTTTACTATTTATTTTTTTAAAGTTCTTAAGTAGTTAACTAGTAACCATCGATCTTCATCATTAGCAATTTTTTTCTTAAAAGCAGGCATTTCATCTTTACCTTCAGTCATTTTATAAAAAATTTCACCATCAGTTTGTTTTTGGAAAGCTCCTGCAGTAAAATCACCAACATCTCCTTTTAAATCTGCTGCTTTTGAACCGTCACCGAGACCTTTTTTTCCGTGACAAGAAACACATTGTTTAGCATATAAAGCTTTTGCTTCATTAGCCCCTTCTTTGTCTTTAGCATCGGTTGGGTTTTTCATGCTTTTGTATTTAGCTGGAACATCCCATTTTTTTTGAACTAAAACAGTAAACGAAAGCAATAAGAATGCTGACAAGCCAATAATTGAAAATAATTTTAAGTTTTTCATAAGTAATTAATTTTTAGATTTATAAATTTTGAATAAATTAATGATTAGCATTGTTAAAATTGACCAAATTCCAATCAAAATAATATTTGGAATAATCAATATAAACAATGGCGTTTTAGATGGTGGTGACCACATCGTTCTTTTGTCAAATGATGATTTATCTTTAACAGCAATTCCAAAATTAGTATATAAATTTGAAATTACAGTACCATAAGTGTCATTTTCTTTTAAAATAACTTGAAAATTTAAAACACCATTTTTTCCCGTCAAATTTTTATCAATAGGGGCAATTATACTGCCATCTGCATCAGTTGTATAGCCATCGCCCGTTCCCATTTGAAGAATTCCAAAAGTTCTTTTTAAACCAACAACTAAAGCTTGGTCCGCAATTGGATTGTGGTTTTCATCTAATAAACGGGCTTTAATATTGTAAGTACTATCTGTTTTTTCAATGGAAGCTTCAATTGTAGCATCTTTGATAGAAACAGTTTCTTTGTTGACTTCATACGCTTTGTTTTTTTCAATTCTAGCAGTATAGGAAGCGCTTGAAGCATTAAATTTTTTTGGTATATCAAAGCTAGCTTTTCCATCATCATTAGTTATAACAGATCCAATTTTTACGCCTAATGTATCGTCTGCATTTTCAGCTTTATAGATGGATAGTGCTATTTTTTTACAAGGAAAGAAAACTTTCTTTTGTTTGTATTGAGCCGTTATTTCAATTGAAGAACGTTGTTCTTTCATCAATTTGATGAATTGAAGCGATATGTTTGCATTTTTTTTATCTTCTTGTCCAAAACTTTTTAAGCTAATTAAAGAAAGAAATACCGCAAAAATTAATATTGCTTTTTTGTGAAAGGAAGGATTAAAGTGTTTCATTTTTTTCAGTATTATGAGTTTCTAATAAGCCTCTTTCTTCGGCAGTTTCATGGATTGGAATTATTGGCAAATATCTAAATAGGATTGTCATTATCAATAGTGCTGATGCCAAAGTACCAAAGGTTATGGTCCATTCTAATGCCGTAGGAAAATAATGATGCCATTCTTTTGGGACCCCTTGAATTGGTAAGAAAGGATTTAATAAAGTTGGAGTTACAATAATGAAACGTTTCCACCATGATCCTACTACAACTAATATCCCTACAATAAATAAAGGAAGTGGTTTTCTGCCTTTTGGAAAAATAAGAGCAATTACAGGAATAATTAGGCCACCTACTATTACTGTCCAGAATAAAAATGCATAATCACCAAAGAAAAGTTCATTTAAGTGACTTGCTTCTGATTTTGTTGTTTTATAGGCTGGAACCAAGTATTCGTTCACGTTAAAATACAAATAGATCAAGCAAAGTAAAACTAAAAGTTTACCCATTCTATCAAAATGTGAATCCGTAATATAATTTTCTAAATGATATACTCTTCTTAACACATACATAACCACTACCACAGCACCTGCACCAGCAACAAAAGCCCCTGCTATAAAATAGGGACCAAAATTAGAACTATCCCAACCTGGTCTATAGGTTGTTGCAAATAACCAAGCAGTAACAGTGTGAATTCCAAATGCTACTGGAATAATAAGAACAGACAATATTCTAATCGACTTATCATACAGAGATACTTGAGTTTTATTTCCTGTCCAGTTTAAAGAAAGATTGCCGTAAAATTTACTTAATTTAGGATTGTTGCTATAGTATTTTTTTAAGATAGCAAAATCAGGAAGAAGAGGGAATATTAATAATAAGATACTTATTACTAAATAGGTTGAAATTACTAATACGTCCCAAATAATTGGCGATTGTAATCTTCCGTGTAAAAACAGATTATATATTCTGTCAGGACGTCCCATATCTATTATGATTGTAAGTCCTGCCATTATGATTGCTGCTACAGCGATTACTTCGGCAATTCTAGTTAGAGGTGTACTCCAATGTGCACCAGTTAATCTTAAAATTGCGGTTACTAATGAACCAACCAAACTTATAGCCACGAAGAAAACGAAATTGGAAATGTATACTCCCCAAAGAGCGTAATCTCGCATGTTAGTTATGATTAATCCTTTGCTTAATTGTTGATAATAGGCATATAAAGCACAAACAATTATTATCACCAAAGAGGTAACCCAAATTGTACCTAATTTACCAAATTTTTTAGGAGCTAGGTCATCTATTATTTTGTTATATTCTTTCATGATTAAGAGTCTTTATGTACAGATTCAAATTCGTTGTAATTTTCCAAACCTTTATCAAAATCTTGCAATCTTTCAACAGGAGGAAGGTAGTATACGCTAGGTTCTGTTCCTAAACTTTCCATTAAACGGTGTCCAGCTCTATCTTTTAATAATTTACTCAATTTAAAGGTTTCACCACTACCATTTGTTACAGCATCTTCATACATATCACCGAAAGCAAATACATCATTTGGACAAGCTTTAACACAGAAAGGTAATTCTCCTTTTACGATTTGATGAGGACAGAAATCACATTTATCAACGGTTCCTTTAACACTAGGTTGACCACAATAATCTGGAGTATATTCTTGACTTTTTAGCAGTGTTTTATCTTGTTTAGGTTCTTGCCAATTGAAAACTCGAATCGAGTATGGGCAAGCAGCCATACAAAAACGGCATCCAATGCAACGTTCATTATCAATAAGTACAATTCCGTCTCTTCTTTTAAAAGTAGCATCTACGGGACATACTTTAACACATGGAGGTTTATCACAGTGTTGGCACTGAGTAGGCATAAAATAAGGAGCTGTTTTTTCAGACTCCTGCATTTTGTATACTTTTAACCAAGCATTTTCTCCGGTAATATAGTGTCCTTTGTTGCATGCATTTTGACATCTTAATGCATTTTTACATTTGGCCAAATCTACGACCATGACAAACTTTTTTCCTGGAAAGCCTTCTCTTGGATTATAATTTTTTGGTTTTGGAGAATTTTCTTTTACTTCAGATGCAGGAACTTTAACAATGTGCCCATCTGTAGACATCAGTTCAACCATTTCGCCTGAAGGCTCACTGTCCATAGCTTTAGAAGCTAAAACTGTGCCTGCAGTTGCTAATAGTCCAAACTTGATTCCTAATTCAAAGAATTTGCGTTTAGATTGTTGTTGGTTATCTTCTTTCATTTTATTTTTTCATTTTTAACCAACTCAAAAGAGATTGGTTAGAGATATTTTTTTCAACTACTTTAGAATTTTCAATAACACTTTTTCTAACTCTAACGGTTGTTCCGTCTGGTTTTAGTAAGGTTTGATGTTCTTCTAACTCTTCTGCTATTTTAGTAGAGCCTTTACCAAATCCCAAAACTGGGAAAAGTAAACCACCACCTAGAAGAGGTAGGAAACCTCTTCTAGATAATGATTTTTTATTATTAGATTCGTCTTTCATGATTCAATTAATGAAATAATCTTGTAACGTTAAATCCTATACAGTATTTACCACCTTTAAAGAAATCATTTTCATTATATACTGCGTTATATTGAGAAATTATTGATCTATAATTAGTAATGAATAATTGGAAAGCATGTGATCCTGTTGAGTATTCCATACCCAAAGCCATTCCAGGTTTAGTTACATTAGTATCATATTTTGTATACATATAATTATAGTCTGCTAACACAGCCATTGTAGATGTTACTTTTACGCGAGCCCCCATTTCTATAGAAACAATATCGCTTTTCATTGGAGCTTCAACATAATTCATGTGAGAAATACTTGGAGCAACTTGGAATGAAATACTTCTATTAAATCTTCTTGCAATAATTATTTGATTATAATATGACCATCTGTCTGTAGAGTGTACAAAGTTTTCAGGTGGACGAGCATCATAAGCGATATCTCCATAATAAGTAACACTAACAGGCATTCTGTTATCGCGAGTTTGTCTTAAAATAGCTCCTTTTAAATTGAAATCTTGAAGTCTTGAATCTTTTGTAGTTCCAAAACCAACATTAATTCTATTGGTAATTCCATAATTTAAGGCAAATCTAATATTTGCAGGTGCCCAAATTCCTAATCCATCATTTGCACCTGGACCTGTATTTACTATACCAAAACGGTGATTAATGGTCATTTCTAAAGTTCCTTTCACATTGACTACATTAGTTTGTGATTCTATTAATGCAGAACTTTCAAAAGCAGCTCTTTCAAATTTTGATTTAGTTGAAGCTACAATACTGTCTTTTTTCTCTTGAGCAAAGAATGAAAGAGGTAAAACGAACAGTGCGATTAAAATTGATTTATTTAATTTCATGACTTTATAGTATTAATTATTAGCTGCTCCGTCGTTAATCCATTTTTCTACAAGAGCAAGTTTTGATTTGCTTAAAACACCGTTTGGTGGCATTTGAGGAGCACCATTTCCAGTTAAGGCTTGGTATAAGATGCTTCCATCTGCACTTCCAGGAGTTACATAGATTTCTCCTTCAGTGTTTACAGTTGTTAGTGAAACGTAAGAATTACCA
The DNA here is from genome assembly GCA_903879645.1 of uncultured Bacteroidota bacterium. Taxonomy (GTDB): domain Bacteria; phylum Bacteroidota; class Bacteroidia; order Flavobacteriales; family Flavobacteriaceae; genus Flavobacterium. The sequence goes on along the minus strand of CAIRMK010000244.1, from coordinate 904 downwards.
TCGGTTAAGTTTGGACCTGTATTAGCGGCTCCTTTATGACATCCTATACAATTTTTATTGAATAAGGCTTGAATGTTTGTTTTATAAGAAACATTCGCTGGTGTCGGCTCTGCTGGCAGAACATCATTATAACATGAAGTAGCTAATAAACCTACAGATGCTACCATTACGAGTTGAAATATTTTTTTCATTGTGAATAGATTTTAATTAATTTGATTTGTTACTTTAATCATTTAAGATGTTATAACTTTTAATTTCCTCCTACTTGTTTGTTTGGAGTAATAGCACCAGAAGGATATTTTGTTGTATTACTTAATGCTTTAAGTAAGTTTTTCATTTCATCTTTAGTGATAGGAGTTGCTACCATCCAAGGAATAGCTCCAAATTGACCAGAAATTATTTTATGAATTGCTTCAGGTGTTCTTGTTCTTACAAAGTCACCAACTTGAACATTTTTAGTGTTGTTAACTGTATTTCCAGATGGACCAGATGCTAAAGAAGTACCTCTACCGCCATTACCATGACATACCATACATTTTGCTACATAGAAAGCATCTCCTGCAACTGCATCACCATCAGTACCTCCTAAATTTGAATATGTAACTGTTGGAAGCGGACTCATAGGGGTTAAAGTTGTATTGTATTGGCCAGTAGTAGTCATTGTATACAAGTCATTGTTTTCGTTATATATTGCTCCTTCTTTTAACCATTTAACTAAGTCCCAAATTTTATCATCTGAAAGTATTTTACTGTAATCAGGGTGAGCATTTCCTAGAGGAGTTGTGACACCATTTACCGTTAAAGTAGGATCGATTGCTCTACCACCAACATTTTTAATAGCATTAAAAATATCTTTTATATCCCAACTTTGGCAGTCTTTTAAGTGTGAAGCTGAAGTTAGTGG
>CAIRMK010000243.1 GCA_903879645.1 uncultured Bacteroidota bacterium | reverse complement strand
TTAAATTAAAAGCTAAAAAAATTGAAAGAAAAAACAGCATTTATAACGGGAGTAACAGGGCAAGACGGTGCTTATTTGAGTGAGTTTTTATTGAAAAAGGGTTATCTTGTTCATGGTTTAAAAAGGAGGTCCTCTTTATTTAATACCGATAGAATAGATCATTTGTATCAAGACCCACATATTGAACATAAAAACTTCTTTTTGCATTATGGTGATATGACTGATAGCACTAATTTGATTAGACTAATCAATGAAATTCAACCTGATGAAATTTATAATCTTGCTGCAATGAGTCATGTTCATGTTTCATTTGAGATACCAGAATATACTGCCAATGCAGATGGTATTGGAGCTTTAAGGGTATTAGAAGCTGTTCGATTTCTTGGTTTGGAATCTAAAACTAAAGTTTATCAAGCTTCAACTTCTGAATTATATGGAAAAGTTCAAGAAGTTCCTCAATCTGAAACAACTCCATTTTATCCTAGAAGTCCATATGCTGTTGCAAAAATGTATGCTTATTGGATGACAGTAAACTATCGAGAAGCCTATAGTATTTTTGCATGTAATGGAATTTTATTCAATCATGAATCACCAATAAGAGGAGAAACTTTTGTTACTAGAAAAATTACCCGAGCGGTTTCCAAAATAGCTTTGAGGATGCAAGATAAATTATACCTTGGTAATTTGGATGCCAAAAGAGATTGGGGTCATGCTAAAGATTATGTTAGAATGATGTGGTTGATTTTACAAGCAGACGAACCTGAAGATTGGGTAATTGCAACAGGTAAAACTACTACGGTTCGTGATTTTGTTAAAATGGCTTTTTCTGAAGTAGGTATTGAAATTGAATTTAAAGGTTCAGGAGTTGATGAAAAAGGATTAGTAAAATCATGTACCAGTAAGGTGTTTGAATTACCAATTGGTGAAGAGGTAGTTACTGTAGATCCAAAATATTTTAGGCCAACGGAAGTTGATTTACTCATTGGAAATGCCAGTAAAGCTAAAAATAAATTGGGTTGGATTCCTGAATATGATTTGAATGATTTGGTAAAAGAAATGGTAAAAAGTGATTTAAAATTGATGCAAAAAGAACTGTATCTTAAAGAAGGGGGATTCGAAACCAAAAATTATTTTGAATAGGTATATGAATAAAGATTCAAAGATATATATTGCTGGACATCTAGGATTAGTTGGGAGTGCTCTTGTAAAATGTTTACAAAAAAAAGGATATTCTAATCTTGTTTATAGAACTCATAGCGAACTCGATTTAGTTAATACTAATGAAGTCGCCTTATTCTTTAAACAAGAACAGCCTGAATATGTTTTTCTTGCCGCCGCAAAAGTGGGAGGAATTATTTCAAATAATAAATATAGAGCTGATTTTATTTATGAAAATTTGATGATTCAAAATAATATTATTCATCAGTCCTATCTTACTAAAATAAAAAAAATGTTATTTTTGGGGAGTACTTGTATCTACCCTAAAAATGCTCCACAACCTCTTAAAGAAGAATATCTTTTAACAGATATATTGGAATATACTAATGAGCCTTATGCAATTGCCAAAATTGCAGGAATAAAAATGTGTGAAAGTTATAATATTCAGTATGGAACAAATTTCATGTCAGTAATGCCAACAAATTTATATGGTCCAAATGATAATTTTGACTTAGAAAAATCTCATGTTTTACCTGCGCTTATTAGAAAAATTCACCTAGGAAAAGCGCTAGAAAATAATGATTGGGAAACTATTCGTAAGGATCTTACTCTTTTACCAATTGGAGGAATAAATGGTGATGCTGAAGATAAGGTAATTGAAAATGTTTTACAATCTTATGGAATCATTAAAACGAATGATCAAGTTGTTGTTGAAATTTGGGGCTCAGGAAATCCAATGAGAGAATTTCTATGGTCTGAAGACATGGCAGAAGCTTGTGTTTTTTTAATGGAAAACAGGAATTTTTCAGACTGTTTCAACAAAGGAAATGAAATTCGAAATACTCATCTTAATATAGGTTCAGGTTTGGATATTTCCATTGCAGATTTAGCTAATAAGATTAAAAAGGAAGTTAATTTTAATGGAAATTTTAGTTTTAATACAAATATTCCAGATGGGACTTATAAAAAGTTAACCGATGTTAGCAAAATAAATGCCTTAGGATGGAATTATTCAGTAACTATTGAAAGAGGAATTAACGAAATCTATAAATGGTATAAGAATCGATAACTTATGGAACGACTATTATCAATAATTACCATTAATTATAACGATGCTATAGGTTTGGAAAAAACAATTTCATCGGTTGTAAGCCAGACTTATAAAGAATTTGAGTATCTAATTATTGATGGAAATTCTACTGATTCTAGTTTGAAAGTTATTGAAAAACATATAGATAAAATTCAGTATTGGGTAAGCGAAAGAGATTCTGGAATTTATAATGCTATGAATAAGGGGATTAAAGCTGCAAACGGTAAATATCTTTTATTTTTGAATAGTGGTGATATATTAAGTAATTCTAAAGCTCTACAAGAATTTGTTTTAAATTCAGATTTTGATGGAGATGTTATTTATGGGGATTATAAATTTGAAAATGGAGAAAAAATTTATCCAGACTTATTAACCCCTTTATTTTTTATTAGAACATCCTTACCCCATCAAAGCACTTTTTTTAATAAAAAAGTTTTTGATGAAATGGGATTTTATGATGAAAAGTACAGAATTTCAGCTGACAGGGCCTTTTATATAAAATGTTTTTTAAGTAATAAATTTATTTTTAAACATATTACCTATCCCTTGTGTATATTTGATTTGTCGGGAGTTAGTAATGATAGTTCT
>CAIRMK010000242.1 GCA_903879645.1 uncultured Bacteroidota bacterium | reverse complement strand
ATACTCGGATAGCTCCTGGTCTTTTCATCCATTTAAAATGTCTTGTATATTCGACGTTTTGCGCCTGTTGTTTGGAAACATTCCAGTTCATATCATTTCCATTGGCCATCATTGGAAGCAAAGATATATTATAACGGAATTCATTTTTTGGAGTCACATATTCTAATACCACTCCTGAAGTATAACCACGAGTATTAGCGGCATAATCCCAAGCACCATTCGCCATCAATCCCCAGTTCATAAATTGAGTTCTAGGATCTTTGGCATAGGAGTTATCGTCAAAATAATCGGCCAAACTTATTTTCCCAATGGTAAAAGCAAAATAGTTGGTAGGGATTCTCTCTTGAATTTGATTGGCACCATCTTCTTGAAAAACAGTAGCCTCCGATAATTTAAAAAGTTGCGTAAAATAAGCACGTGCCAAATATACTTTTGGTGCCGTACTTCCCACTCTAAAGGTTTCACCATTCGTAGCATCACCCAATCCCAACACTTGACTTAGTCCTGAACCTCCAGCAATTTCACTATTTACAAAGACACTAGCCCCTTTCCACAATCGCGCCCCAAGATTTAAAGTAGACGTTATCGATGTTTGACTTTCATGGTCGATAAGTAGACTATTATCACCCGTATAAGGCGCAGTAAAACCCGATTTATTTTGATTGACAACAGTGGCTTGTGCATGAAAAGAAAAACGATTGGCCGTTATGGTATCTGTCTTTTCTTGCGCAAAGGAATACGCACTGATAAATAGGGTTAAGAACCAGTATATTTTTTTCATAGAAGTATTCCGTTATTGGTTAAAAAAAAGAATCCGGCAAAAGTAATAATTAAAATTACTTCTGCCGAATTATATTACTCTTCAAAAGCTTTGGCTACTACTTGTTTATTGTTATAAAATAGTTCCTTTTAAAATAATGGAGGCAATACTAAAGTAGATCACTAATCCAGTTACGTCAACCAAGGTTGCTACAAATGGTGCCGATGAGGTAGCAGGATCTATTTTACATTTTTTTAATAAAATGGGAATCATCGAACCACTTAAGGTGCCCCACATTACAATACCTATCAAAGAGAAAAAGATTGTAATTGCAATTAAGAACCAATGCGTACCATAATCATACCAGTGTAAGTTTTGCCATACTGCAATCCGAATCAAACCAATGGTGCCAAGCAAAGCTCCTAATGCCAAGCCTGAGATTATTTCTCTTCGCATAACATACCACCAATCTTTTATTCCTATTTCTTTTAATGCCATGGCTCTAATAATTAAAGTGGCTGCTTGAGAACCACTATTTCCACCACTCGAAATAATTAGTGGCACAAATAATGCTAATACTACTGCTTTTTGAATCTCTCCATCAAAATAGCCCATGGCGGTTGCCGTAAGCATTTCTCCTAAAAAGAGTACAATTAACCAACTGGCGCGTTTTTTAAGTAAAGAGAATAGTGTTGTTTTTACATAAGGATAATCCAATTCTTCCAAACCCCCAATCTTTTGAAACTCTTTCGTGTCTGCTTGTTCCACCGCATCTAAAATATCATCAATAGTAACAACGCCCAATAAAATGTTTTCTGTACTAACAACGGGTAGCACATCACGGTCAAATTGCTTGAACTTGGCAATAGCATCTTCTTTCGTTTCGGTTATCGATAAACTCGGACAAAAGCCATCCAGAATATCCGATACTTTTTTATGATGGTCATTCAATACAAAACGACGGATGGGAATATCATCAATAAGAAAATTGTTTTCGTTAACCACAAATACAACATTGGTGGTCTCGTCATCTTTGTGGTTAGTTCGTAAATGGGTAATGGCTTCTTGAATTGTTTTTTCCTGGTCAATAGTAGCTACATTCGTATTCATCATGCGCGCCACACTATTCTTTGGATACCCTAACACCGATTCCACATTCTCTTTGTTTTTAGGCGTAAGAAAATGTAAGAAATGTGTTTGTTCTAAACTTTTTAAAGAAGAAAAGAACATCGTTCTATCATCGGAATGAGAATCATTCAAGATGTGTTCCACTCGTTCTTTTGGCAACGACTTTAAGATGTTTTTTTGTAACGTCTTTTCAAAATAAGCAAAAAGCAAAACCTGTTTTTTCTCGGGCAATGATTTAAAAGCTTTACTGGCTTTGTCCATTGGAATAGAACTGAACACTTTTGCTACTTCACTAGGGTGCACATATTGTTTATCACTTCTTTTTCGCAATAAATCAGAATAGTCTCCTTTTATTATTTTTTCTTTAAGTTTCATTGTATCTATTTTTAGAAAGATGTCTTTTCATTATTTATATAAACATAAACAAATAATGGTCTAAATATAAATATATAAATCAAACGAACCTCAAATAGCAATGCAACTATTTGAGGTTCGTTATAAATTTATTGCAGAATTAAAGCGTATTATTCAATCGCTTCGTGTTTTGTTCTATTGAATATCCAGAAGATAATCGGGAATATCAAAAGCGTTAATACCGTTGCTGAAATCAATCCGCCGATGATTACAATCGCTAATGGTTTTTGCGATTCTGAACCAATCCCTGTTGAAACTGCTGCAGGTAATAATCCAATGGTTGCCATTAAAGCTGTCATCACTACTGGACGCGTTCTTACTTTTACGGCTTCAAAAATAGCATCATTGAGCGTGAGATTCGCCTTTATGTTCTTATGGAACTCGGATATTAATATTACCCCATTCTGTATACAAATTCCAAAAAGAGCTATAAATCCAACCCCAGCCGAAATTCCGAAGTTCATCCCCGTTAGATGTAAGGCTAAAATTCCACCAATCAAAGCAAAAGGGACGTTGGCTAAAACTAAGGCAGAATCTTTGATGTTACCAAACATGATAAACAATAAGAAGAAAATCAAAATCAAACTGATAGGTACTACTTGGCTTAAACGTTTAGTAGCTCTTACTTGATTTTCAAATTCACCCGTCCATCCAATTGAATAACCTTCTGGAAGTTTTACATTTTTCTCTACTTTTTGTTGTGCTTCCGCAATAGTACTTCCTAAATCTCGGTCTCTAATAGAGAATTTTACTCCGATATAACGTTTCATGTCATCACGATAGATGAAGGCAGGTCCGTTATCCTTAATGATACTAGAGATTTCCTTCAAAGGTACTTTGGTATCTTTTAAAGTAGGCACCATCAAATTAGCGATATCTTCTGTATTTTTTCGATACTCTTTTTCATAACGAATTCTGACATCGAATTTTTTCTCTCCTTCATATTTTTGAGTGGCTGTTTTACCTCCAAAAGCCATTTCTAACACAGCTTGCGCATCGGAAAGCGTTACTCCATAAGCCGCCATTTTTTCTTTATCCAAAACAACACTTACTTCGGGTTGCCCAATATTTCTAATGATTCCGGGCTCTTTAATGCCATTAACAGTTGAAATTTGTTTCAATACGGCTTTCCCTAAAACATCCAATTTGTTTAAGTCATCCCCATAAATCTTAACCCCATTTGCCGCTTTAAATCCAGCCACTGCCTCGGCAACGTT
>CAIRMK010000241.1 GCA_903879645.1 uncultured Bacteroidota bacterium | reverse complement strand
CTTGGTGCAGATGCCTATTTAACCAAACCGTTTTCAATTAAAAAAGTGGTGGATCAAGTAATGGAATTATTGTCTTAATTCAATAATTAATAAGTTAAACTCATTTTAGCACCTGCAGGAATAATGAACAATTTAGTATTGATTTTTACATAGACAATAATAGCACTTGTGTTGTTTACGATACTTTTATCTACAGAAAATTTTAAATTTCTAAAAGCATTAATATAATCAACTAAATCTATTTGCTTGGCGTAATATATATTGGAATTATTAGCCAGTAATTTAAAGAATTTTTCTGTTTCGTCCCATTTCTTTTGATCATCTCCCAATTCCCAACTGTGTCCCCAAATATCTAATACAGCAAGCTCTTGCGCATTCATAAAATCATCAATTGTTTTATAAAATTGCGCTAATTCTTTTTTGTCTTTTTCAGGTTGTTGGGGTTCCCAATATGCTTTTGCAAATTGATGTATTGTTGGATGCCATCTCAAAAAATCTTTAGGAATTTCAAAATTATAGGAATCTCCAACCGTTCTAGCATATTCAATTCCTAATCCATTAATTGCTTCAATGACTGCATCATTGGTATTCCCAAATGGATAGGCCATTCCTCTAACAGGATATCCCACTAAACGTTCCAATTCTTTTCTATCTTCTAAAATTTCATAGGTTACATCAATTTTAGAAATATCAGGTAAATTTGGATGGTTAGCAGAGTGAACTGAAACTTCATGACCATTAAAAAGATCTTTTATTTCCTCCTTATTAAGATATGTAGCATTACCTAACTTATTAGAATTTAAATGAAATGTTCCCACAAGATGGTACTTATTCATCAGTTGAACCAACTGTCTATCTTCAGTTCTACCATCATCATAACTTAAAATTAAAGCTTTAGTTTTTCCTTTAGGAAAAAGCATTTCAACTTTTATAGCACTTTTAGCTATTTCAGGATTGGTTTGTGCTGAAATTGAAAATACAGTTGTTAAAACTAGAAGTAAAGCTATACTTTTCATGGGTTAAATTTTAAATATTATTTTATTTTAAAATTGCAATTTATAAATAAAATTAGGAAAAAAACCTAATTGATAAGTAGTGTTCAAATTCATCCTTTGATTATCGTAGGTTTGTGAAAACATATTTTTATGATTGGTTACATTTTGCAGGTCTAACGAAAAGGAGTGGGATAGTTTTTTGTTTTTACTATTTATGGTATAACTTCCTTTTATATCCAAACGGAAATAATTACTATAATTAGCAGAGTAGGCATCTGTTGATAATTGTTCGTGACCTATTGCTTGTGAAGCAGCAATGTCTACTGGTGTAAAAGCTCTTCCTCCAGCATTGGTAAATTTAATGTCTGTTGCTATTTTATTTCTCTTTTCATCACCAACTTTCCATTCTTTACCTCCTAAAATATTAAATACATATTTTCCATTGAAAGCGGTATTGCGTTCAACACCATCACTTCCTTTATATTTTGAACTATATACAGATGAAGTAAACAAACCATAATAACCATTACTAAAGAATTTCTCAACAGTAACTTCTGCACCATAATTTTTACCAGTTCCTGCATTGGTAAGATTATCTTCTAAATCGGTTTTGAAACTGGAACCTGTATTTAGGATAGAATAACTACTTGAAAAAGTATTTACTGGAACATTATAGAGGTATTGATAATAAACTTCTGTTTTTAAACGCCAGTCTTTGAATGGTTGTAAATCATATCCCAAAACAAAATGCTGACTTTTAGTGAAATCTAAATTTTTATTATTGTAAGAGTAGG
>CAIRMK010000240.1 GCA_903879645.1 uncultured Bacteroidota bacterium | reverse complement strand
GCTTAACTTTGATTAAAATTTTTAGTTATGAAAAAAATCATAGTACTCGCAGGAATTGCTTTTGGAATTATTGTGGCTTGTAAATCAGGTAGTGGTAGCAAATCTAACATAGTGACAATTACCTTAGAACCTAAAAGCGGCAGCACCGTTACTGGAACTGCTACATTTTCTGAAAAAAATGGTGTAGTTTCATTTGAAGCTAAATTATCGGGGTTAAAACCAGGAATCCATGGGATCCACATTCACGAAAAAGCAGATTGTTCTGCAACAGATGCGGCTTCGGCTGGTGGACATTGGAATCCAACTCATGTTAAACACGGTAAATGGACCGACGCAGAACATCACAAAGGCGATATAGGTAACTTCACAGCAGATGAAAATGGAAATGCGACAATCACTTTAAAAACGAATGAGTGGTGTATTGGATGTGGTGATGCCAACAAAGATATTCTTGGAAAAGGGTTAATCGTACACGACAAAGCTGATGATTTTGTTACCCAACCTACTGGTAATGCAGGGGCAAGAGTAGCTTGTTCTGCTATAATAAAATAATTTTTATTACCTCTATCTAAAAAACACAATAATTGGTTAACTCCTTTTTTTGTGTTTTTTATTTTAATTTATGGAAGAAAAACTGCATCTTTATTTTAAGAATTCTCAAGAATGGAGGGATTGGCTAAATGAAAATCATCAATCCTCCAAAGGTGTGTATTTGATATTTTATCGTGTCAACAGTGGTTTTGAAAGTATGCGTTGGGAAGAAGCTGTACAAGTAGCATTGTGTTATGGGTGGATTGATTCTACTGTTGGAAAAATGGATGACGACAGAAGAAAACAAGCCTTTGGACCACGAAAAGAAAAAAGTGCATGGAGTAAAGTCAATAAAATGTATGTTGAAAAACTTATTTTAGAAAACGTAATTCACGAAAGTGGTTTAAAAAAAATTGAAACTGCAAAACAGAATGGTTCATGGGAATTACTTGACAATGTTGAAAATCTAATCATTCCTGAAGATTTGCAAAAGGCATTTGATAACAACCCACCTGCCTTCCATAATTATAAAAATTTTAGCTTTCACTATCAAAAGAGCTATCTATATTGGCTCAATCAAGCCAAACGTGAAGAAACAAGAAATAGTCGCATTGGAGAAATCATAAGACTTTGTAATAACAATTGTAAAACACGTCATTAAAACTTAATAGTAATTATCGAAGTCTTTAATAAAAAAATATAGCTTTGTACATCAAACTAAAGTTATGATAAACCCATCTGCAAATGGTTGGATAGACAAATACTTTCTTGAACAAAATATCATGTTCGATTGTCTGGCTATTAATAACTTATCTTTTTACAAAAACATTAGACAAACCGGATTTATCTACGGTTATATTACCGCTATAAGCAGTAAACCGAAATTAGATTTAAACAATTGGAAGACTGAAGAAGTTTCAAAAGTAGCACTACTCAACACCTTGTTTGATATCTATTGTTTTACAACGAAAAAATCTAATCCAGATGATTTTGTTTCAAAGACGGTAGCCTTTTACAATGAAATGACGCCTAAAGGGCTTGGGTTTTTAAATAAAATAATGACATCCACCCCTGTTTCAAAATTAGAAAATGTAATTGACGAACGGGTTCAAACTAACCAAGATATTTTTAGCAAAAACTTTTCACATATAGTGACTAACGCTTTATTGTTTGTCGATGTATTAGCCTTTCGCCAATACTTACTCCAGGGAAAAATTCCTGAGAAGTATTTAAAACGAACAGAAGAAACTATTATAAGCATAGTTTCATTAGCACTCCAAATTAAAACAGAAAAATCGCAGCATGATGAGTTGTTAATTAAATTGTTTGAAGCTTCAGTTCGATACACAAAGTTTTCAAAAGTAAATATTCAAAACTTAGAACAATTAGAATTGAATTATTTTAAAGATGACCTAGAAAAATGCTATCTATTTGATTTAGCTGTTTTGACCTTATGGGAAGATGGAGTTATTGAAAACGAAGAAATTTATTTTCTCCACAAGTTGGCAGAAACACTAATTATTTCAGATAATTTTGTTATAGAAAGTATCAATGCAACTACCATTTTCATAAAAACTCATAGAAATAAAATTCCTTATTTTAATTATTCTAATCCAGTGAAGCATTTTTACGACCAAACAACACAAGGTGTTACTTTTCTCATAAAAAGGAATAAAAAACGTTTGACTAAAGAAATCTCTGAAAGTAAAGAATTAATG
>CAIRMK010000239.1 GCA_903879645.1 uncultured Bacteroidota bacterium | reverse complement strand
TCATCGATTTGCGAACATTGTATCCGCTAGATGAAGAAGCCATTTTTAAATCAGTTAAGAAAGCTAAAAAATGTTTGGTTGTCACCGAAGAACCAACAAACAATTCGTTTGCTAGAAGTTTGGCTGGATTAATACAAGAAAAATGTTTTAAATATTTAGATGCTCCTGTGATGGTGATTGGTTCGGAAAATATGCCTGCTATACCTTTGAATAGTACTTTGGAGTTTACGATGATTCCGAATGCGGATAAGGTTAGGGTGAAAATGGAGGAGTTGTTGGGATATTAAATAGTTAATGAAATTCTTGTTATTGTCAAAAAAAAGTTGTATATTTAATAACTTCAGATGTTGTTATTCTTGGAGTAATGAAATTATTCATTGCTTAAATTAATACTGTTTGGATAAAAATCATGAAAAATACAGCTACACTTTTTTTTCTAATTTTTCTTCCTTTTATAAATTTTGCTCAAGTTGGTATTGGAACTACAAATCCAGATGATTCTTCTATATTAGACATCACTTCAAATAGCAAAGGACTTCTGATTCCAAGAGTGACTACAGCACAAAGAGATGCTGTTGTTGATCCGGCGAAAGGATTGATTTTGTTTAATGTGACAACATCAAATTTTAATTATTTTGATACAATTTGGAAAGATTTTTCTCCGAGTTATAAATCAATTAATTCTATTGTAGTTATATCTACTAGTTCTACGATTGATGTTGATGTTCCTGGTGTGGAATTGATACCTTCTGAAGGGATTTATTCCGTTTCATTTGAAAGCCAAATATCTAATACATCAGTTAGTTCTCCTTTGTTAGTAGATTCTAATTTGTTATTAACAGATTATTATTTGCTTTATAACCAACTTCAAAATTATGTTACAACGAATACTGCTCATGCTGCTAGTTTTGGTGTTGGAGAGACAATTTTTGCAGGAAAATATACTGTAAACAGTGCTATTTCAGTAACTGGATCACTTATATTAGATGGTGGAAATGATCCAAATGCTATTTTTATTATTAATGCAGCTGGAGCTATTAATTTTAGTGCAAATACTATAGTCGTTTTAACTAATAGTGCTTCGGCTGAAAATATTTTTTGGTTAGGCGAAGGTGCAATTGGAATAGGCGCAAGTTCCTTGATTAATGGAAATCTTGTTTCTCATAATGGTGCTGTTGATGTTGGAGCATTGTGCACAATTAACGGTAGAATGATTACTAATACTGGTGCTGTTTCGTTTGGTCCTGGCTCTTGTAATGTTCCAATAAATGCTTCGGTTTTAATTAATTTAGGGTCATTGGGTACCTTTGTGATTTTTACTGGTGTAGGTTCAATTAATAACACTTCAAGTTCTATTTATGATGGGAATATTTGTACGGGTTTAGGTCCGTCAGATAGTCTTTTAACTGCAACTATCAATGGGATTATTCTTCCACCAAACACTTATGTTGAGGTTAATAATAACGTTAATAAAGTAGCTACATTTGGTATTTATCAGAACAATGTTTTGATTCCGAGTTCGGAAAAACAAATAACTTGTAATTCAAATTATATTAATTTGACGCTTTCAGCCATTGCAACCGTTTTAAATGGAGAAAGAATTAGTGTGAAATGGAAAGTCAATTCGGGAACTTTGACTTTAGGAAATAGAGTGCTGACTTCAATAAAGGTGCAATAGTTTATTAACTTAAAAACAAAAAGAGCAATAGTAGTGTTGCTCTTTTTTGTTTTATTATTATGTTACTATTTCTTAATTCCTGGAGGATATTGTGCTAGTATTTTGTCTACAAATTCTTTGATTCGGGCGTCTTTTTCTTCGGTATTTTTAGTTAGGTAGCCGCTTCCTTCGCCTTGCCATACTAGTTCTTTGGTTTTGGCATCGATTAGGTCGATGTATAATGTTCCTTCGGGAGTACTATATACATTCGAATATCCCATTCCCATGTAGGGATTGTATCCCCAACCCATTCCCCAACCGAAACCTGAATTGTTGTAAATGTCTACTCTTTGGTTTTCTTTGGTGAAGATGCTTACTAATAAATCGGGCGTTTCGCTTTTGGTAAACCCTTTGGTTACTAGTGCATCGTCAATAGAATGCAGGATTCGTTTTTTGTCTAAATCGGAAATTTCGACTTTATCTACAGCGCTTTTTAAATAGGCATAGGTCTTGTAGCTATTAAAATTTGCTTTTTTGTCGTAGTCAGAATTTACTCTAACCGAACTGCAGGAAGCCAGAATGAAGAGTAGGAGTACCGATAAAAATTTAACTGTTTTCATAATTTAGATTATTAGATTATTGGATTGTTAGACCGATTGTGAAAATTTTAATTAACTAAAAATCTAGCAATTCATCTTCCACTATATTAGGGATGGTAATTTTTAATAAAGGTTGCGTCTGCATTGCTCTTTTTATTGCAAAAATTGCACCTTCGTTTCTTGCCCAACTTCTTCTTGAAATTCCGTTGTTTACATCCCAGAAAAGCATTGATTCTAAACGTCTTGATGCGTCTTTTGAACCATCAAGAACCATACCAAAACCACCATTAATTACTTCGCCCCAACCAACTCCACCGCCATTGTGGATAGAAACCCAAGTGGCGCCACGGAAACTGTCTCCGATGACGTTTTGAATTGCCATATCGGCAGTGAAACGCGAACCGTCGTAGATGTTGGATGTTTCTCTGTAAGGCGAATCTGTTCCGGAAACATCGTGATGGTCTCGACCTAAAATGACGTAGCCAATTTCGCCACGAGCAATTGCTTGATTGAAGGCTTCGGCGATTTTGATTCTTCCTTCAGCATCGGCATAAAGAATTCTTGCTTGTGAACCAACTACTAATTTATTTTCTTGAGCGCCTTTAATCCATTGGATGTTATCGGCCATTTGTTGTTGGATTTCGGTAGGAGAATTTTTCATCATTTGTTCTAAAACATCACATGCGATTTTGTCTGTTTTAGCTAAATCATCGGGATTTCCTGAGGCACAAACCCAACGGAAAGGACCGAAACCGTAATCGAAACACATTGGTCCCATGATGTCTTGCACGTAGCTGTTGTATTTGAAATCGATGTGATTTTCGGCAAATACATCGGCACCAGCACGAGAAGCTTCTAGTAAAAAGGCATTTCCGTAATCGAAGAAATAGGTTCCTTTTTCGGTATGTTTGTTGATGGCTGCGGCATGACGACGCAATGTTTTTTGAACTTCTTCTTTGAATTTGGTTGGATTGTTAGCCATCAAATCGTTGGATTCTTCAAACGTATAACCCATTGGATAATAGCCACCAGCCCAAGGATTGTGTAGTGAAGTTTGATCAGAACCTAAATCGATATGCAGATTTTCTTGGTTGAAACGTTCCCAAACATCAACTACATTTCCTAAATAAGCTATGGAAACCACTTCATGATTTTCTAAGGCTTTTTTAACTCGTGGAACTAACTGGTCAATATTTTCAACCACTTCATTAATCCAACCTTGTGAATGACGAATGTGTGTGATTTTTGGATTTACTTCGGCACAAACGGTAACGCAACCTGCAATGTTTCCAGCTTTAGGTTGTGCGCCCGACATTCCGCCAAGTCCAGAAGTTACGAATAAGCCTCCTTTTGGAGATTTTTTTATTTTTCTGAAACCGTTTAAAACAGTGATGGTTGTTCCGTGAACGATACCTTGCGGACCGATGTACATGTAACTTCCAGCGGTCATTTGTCCGTATTGCGAAACACCTAAGGCATTCATCTTTTCCCAGTCGTCGGGTTTGGAATAGTTTGGAATCACCATGCCGTTGGTAACCACAACTCTAGGAGCGTCTTTATGCGAAGGAAATAACCCCATTGGATGACCAGAGTACATGGCTAGAGTTTTCTCTTCTGTCATTTCTGCCAAATATTTCATGGTCAATAAATATTGCGCCCAATTAGAAAATACGGCACCATTTCCGCCATAGGTAATTAATTCGTGAGGATGTTGTGCTACGGCATAATCCAAATTGTTTTGAATCATTAGCATAATGGCTTTTGCTTGTTCGCATTTTCCTGGATATTCTGAAATTGGACGCGCGTACATTCTGTAATCAGGACGTAGACGATACATATAGATTCTCCCGTAAGTTTCTAATTCGGCTTTGAATTCTGGAATTAATTCGGCGTGATGTTTAGGTTCAAAATAGCGCAATGCATTTTTTAAAGCTAATTTTTTTTCTTCTGAAGTAAGTATTTCTTTACGCTTTGGTGCGTGATTTATTTCGGTTTCATAAGGTTTCGGATTGGGTAAAACCGATGGAATTCCTTGTAATATTTGTTCTTGAAAAGTCATGTTTTGTTAATTCGTTGATTTGGTTATTTGTTTGGTGTTTTAATAGTTCCTGTTTTTTTGTCAAATCCATACGGACAATGACGGCATCCACTTCGGCAGCAATAGCCTCTTTTTAAATGGTATTTTTCTGTGAAAATTCTATAGCCTTCGGGAGAAAGATAATAATCCTCTCCTTCGATTAATTTATTTTCGGAATTCAGTTCATTCATAACTACAAATTTAACAACTTTGCAGAATATGATACTGATTGTTTTTAAATATTTAACACCAAGAGGATTTTTGGATATTGTTTTTAGATTGAGTTATTTAGTAATTTTGATTTAAAGCTAATGTAAATAAAAAAGACCTTGAATATTTATATACAAGGTCTTTCTAAAAATTTTATATTTTTTAGGATTGCTTTACTTTGTTGAAGTTGGTGCAGGCAGAATAGGTTTTTTAGATCTAATATGTTCTGGATTAATAGTTTTTACAATTTGAGAAGAATCTGGAAGGTTTATTTTTATGTTAGTTTTCTTTAAATTATTTTTATGAATTTCGTAAACAATTTGTGATGCTTTAGGTTGCTCTATTTTTTTCTGCCTATTTATTTTTGTTTTATTTATATTTTTTATTGCCGAACTATCTGATTGAGCTTTCGCTGAATTAAAAACAAAAAAACTTAAGAATATAATTATATTTTTCATATCTGAAACTATTTTTTCAATACAGTTACTGTTAATTCACCTTGTAGTAAGTCTCCAGTGCCTCCTCCAACTGTAGCAGAAGAATTTGTCGTAATATTAGGGTTTGATCCTCCTCCAATTGGAACTCCAGTAGCTGCAATTCCAAAAGTGTGAGTGCCCGCACTTAACGTTACTGATTGGCTCATTGATGCATATCTTATGGATTTTTTTGCGCCAGTATTGTTAAGTACATATATTCTTTGCGAACCGCCAGTAGTTAAAAATGCACCATCAACAGCTATATATATGTCTACTACAGATCCTCCAGTATTAGTGTTATCGCTTGTCATCACACCAATATCACAATTAATTAAAACAGTAGAGTTTGCGGGAATAACTATTGAACTTGGAAATCCTGGAACATAGGATAATGAACTTGTAGAAGTAACGGTTAATCCTGCTGATGAAAAATAAGTGGCTGAACTTTGTCCACCAGTAGTCATTGATACCCATGTAGTTCCATTCCAATAATAATATCCAGGCGAAACTGCTGTTGTTCCACTTCCAGCTGTTGCAGTATTATATACTATTGCGCCACTGGCTGGAGAGTTTATCGTTGCTGTTGTTGTTGAGGATAAAGCCACATTGGGAGCAACCATTGCTTTGTTTGTAACTGATGACATGTCTAAAACAGATGATGAAGATGGAGTTGTTCCAATTCCAACATTTCCATTATTGTCAATTCTTACTCTTTCAGTACCAGCGGTCGAAAGTCCAAGCACATCAGTTCCTTGTCCAAAGATTCCAGTTGTTGGTTGACTACTAAACGAGTAAATTGGAGAAGCAGCAGTCCCAAGAGAACTAGACTGAAGTTGCCCATTGTTAGTGTTGGAGATATTCCATCGATCAATACTATTAGTTTTTATTCTAAAATCTACTGCGTCGGTGGTTCCAATAAAATTTGTTCCTGCAGTAGTGCCTGAATTTCCTGTAGTTGTCCAACTTCCTGTACTAGATCCTCCACTTCCAGCACTTCCAATTGCTACCCATGAAGTCCCATCCCAATAATAGAAACCGGGAATGACATTATTAGGAGCAACTCCAGCAGTCGCTGTATTCCAAACAAGTGTCCCAATCATTAAAGCGCCACCATTAGGGTTAACTACTGGAGAAGCTACATTTTTTGATGTAAGTGCTACATTAGAAACTATTACACCATTAGTTGATGAATTTACTTCCAAGGCACCATTTGGATTGCTTGTTCCAATGCCTACTTGTGAATTTGCTTTATATATTCCTAAAAAAAATAGGACAGATAAAATTATAAACAAATTTTTTATAAACATAAATTAATTATTGAATTGAAAATTAAGCAAAATATTATTTATAATATCTAAATTTGCATCAAATGTATAATTTTTTTTTTAAATATGTTAAATTAGGTTTTTATTAGAATTTATTTTAAATTTATAACTTAAAGTATGAAAATGAAAAAAGGATTTTTTTTAATTATGCTAATATTCAGTATGTTTTTTGCTAATAAATTATTGGCACAGATGTTTGTTAGTAATAATAGTTATGTTTTTAACAATGGAGCTTTACTATATGTGAAAGGTAATGTTGAGTTAAGTGGCTTAAATAGTAATTTTTACTTAAGAAACGAAGCACAATTACTACAAGGAACAACAAGTACTTCGTCAAATAAAGGAATTGGAAAGCTTTCTGTTTTTCAAGAGGGTACTGTTAATAATTATGCATATAATTATTGGTGTTCACCAGTTGGAAATGCTTCTGCTAGTTTAGGTAATGAAGATTTTGGTATTACAATGTTAAGTGTTCCAACAACAAATACGTCAAGTACGGCGGCTACAATGTTAGCGATGAATAATTATGATGGAGTTTCTGGTACAGGAACGTTGTCAATTGCTCCTTATTGGATATGGAAATTTTTATCTTCTTCAACATATTCCCAATGGTTTCAGTCAGGTTCAACAACAAACATTTCAGCAGGACAAGGTTTTACAATGAAAGGGACTAGTGGTTCAGATGCTACTAATCCAGGAGAATCAGTCGCAAATAATCCTGGAAGTAAACAACGTTATGATTTTAGAGGTAAACCAAATGATGGAGATATTATTATAAACGTTTCTAATGGTATGTTGACATTAACTGGCAATCCATACCCATCAGCAATAGATTTATCTGCTTTTTTAACTAATGCCTCCAACTGTACTGGAATTGCTTATTTTTGGGAACAAGACAAAACAGTTAATACTCATGTTTTAGCAAATTATCGTGGTGGTTATGGTACTTTTTCACCAGTTTCAAGAGGAGGAACTGGTGTTTATATTCCAGCTAAATTTTATGCGTACGATGCTAATGGAAATCAACTTAGCTTAAATAGTTCGCCTAATAATAGTTATGCAAGGTATTTTTCTCCTGTTGGTCAGGGATTTATGATTCAAGGAAACGCATCTGGAACAACTGTAACCATGAAAAATTCTTATAGAGTATTTCAAAAAGAGAATGCGCTTAATTCTGTATTTGGGAAAAATACTTTCAGTAGTGTAACGAGTAATGCAGGATATCTTCCTGAAATTCAATCTGTTTCAGGGTTTGATTATACAACTGTAAGTAATACTGATGTTCCTCAAATACGTTTTAATACATTGCTAAATAATGAAGGGATAAAACAAGTAGTTCTCGCTTTTGATGCTGATGCAACAGATGGAGTTGACCATGCCAAAGATGCGAAAAACCCAAGTGATGATTCTCCAATGGATATGTATTTTGTGTTAAATAATGAGGAATACATTTTATCGGTTATTCAATTTGATGATACTAAAAGATTGCCTGTAGGGTTTAGGTCGACGAGTAATGCTACTGTAAAAATTACAGTTGCTAATATGATAAATTTTACCCAAGCTAATAATGTATTTTTGTTTGATAAAGTTACAGGAATTTATCATGATATAATTAATGATCAATATGAATTTTCTATTGACCCAGGTTCTACCAATAATAGATATGAAATAACATTTAGAAATGAAGATCTATCAAATAGTACTTCTGTAAAAAATAATTTCTCAATTGCTCAAAATAATACAAATCAATTGTTGTCAATTGATAACCCTTCTGGTATTGATATTAAAGAAGTGGCATTATATGACGTTATAGGAAAGATAATTTTTGATAAAGTTGATTTAGGAAATAAAAGAATATATGAATTTCCAACAAATTATTTAAGTGACGGAATTTATATTGTAAAATTAAAAACCAATGAAGGGCAAGTTGTCAATCAGAAAATCATTGTTGAAAATCAAAAATAATTTTTAAATATTTTTTTGTTTAGGTATTCTTTTGAGTACCTTTTTTTATTCTATCAAAGTTAAGATTTGTAAATTTGTAGAAAATTAAATATTTTGAAAGTTCTTACACAAGAAATAACTTTGGATAAAACATCAGTTAAGTTATTCATTAGACGCGAGGATTTAATTCATCCTTTTATTTCTGGTAATAAATTCAGAAAATTAAAATATAATTTATTAAAAGCAAAAAATGAAAATCATACTACAATATTAACTTTTGGAGGTGCTTTTTCAAATCATATAGTAGCAACAGCTTTTGCTGGAAAAGAAAGTGGGTTTGAGACAATAGGAGTGATTAGAGGAGAAGAATTGTCTATAAAAATTAATGAAAATCCAACACTCAAATTTGCACAAGAGTGTGGTATGAAATTTGTTTTTGTTACAAGAGAAGATTACAGATTAAAAACATCGGAGAAATTTATTTCAGAATTAAAACAAAATTTAGGTTCATTTTATTTAGTTCCTGAGGGAGGAACTAATGAATTTGCAATAAAAGGGTGTGAAGAAATTTTGTCAAAAGAGGACAGTTTTTATGATTTCATTTGTTGTGCAATAGGCACTGGCGGTACAATTTCAGGATTGATAAACAGCAGTAAATCACATCAAAAAGTTTTAGGGTTTCCGTCATTAAAAGGTGATTTTTTAAAAGAAGATATTTGTAAATTTGCAAAAAATAATAATTGGAATTTGATATCTGATTATCATTTTGGAGGATATGGAAAAGTATCTGAAGAATTAATTGTCTTTATTAATGATTTTTATAAAAAAAATGTAATACCATTAGATCCAATTTATACAGGAAAGATGGTTTTTGGCGTTATAGATTTAATATATAAAAACTATTTTCCAAAAAACTCTAAAATTCTATTAATACATACAGGAGGAATTCAAGGAATTAAAGGTATGAACATTAAATTAAAAAATAAAAATTTACAAACAATACAAATCAATGATTAAGAAGTTAGTACTTTATATAGCTGTTGTTTTTTTTATTGCTTGTAGTACGAATCATAATGTAGTAAGAACTTCAAAGGGTACAAATTCACCAACTAAAACTGTTGTAAGGACTGATAAGCCGACTGTTAAAAAAGTTTTAAAGCAGACTCCTAAGCAAGTTACAAAAAAAGCAGTTTCTGTTTCTAGACCAATTGAACATAAACCTGAACCAATAAAAAAATTAACACAAACTACAGTTGTTAAAGACGATGAAACTAAAATTCAAAGTTCTATTGTCAAAGATGAATATCCAAAAGTTGATTCCCAAATGGAGACTCTTGAAGCTACCACTAGTGTAAAAGTTACTACAGCAATGGTTTTAAGTTATATTGAGAAATATAAAAATATAGCTAAGGAAGACATGATTCAATATGGAATCCCTGCAAGTATAATTTTAGGGCAAGGTATTCTAGAATCAGGAGCTGGAACTGGCCCATTGAGTATTCAAGCCAATAATCATTTTGGCATTAAGTGTCACAATGAATGGACTGGTCCAAGTGTACGATATAATGATGATGTAGAAAATGAATGTTTTAGAAAGTACAAAGACCCAAAGGAGTCTTATCGTGACCATTCTTTGTTTCTAATTACTAGAGCACACTACTCAAGCTTGTTTAAGTTAGACAAAAATGATTATAAATCCTGGGCGAAGGGTTTGAAAAATGCAGGCTATGCTACTGATTCAGCTTATCCGACTAAATTAATTGCTATTATTGAAAGATATCATTTGCAGAATTTTGATTCCGAAGTATTAGGCAAGGATTTCATTTCTTCAAACAATGCGATTAATGTAAAAAAAGATAGTATTCCTTTGAAAGATGATTTCAAATTGTCATCAACTGCTAAATTGCATCAAGTTTCTAAAGGAGATACACTTTATTCAATTTCAAGAAAGTATAATGTTACAATTCAGGATTTAAAAAAGAAAAATAATATTTCAAATGATTCTTTATTGATAGGGCAAAATTTAATTATAAAATAAAAATATAATGCTGTATAAAAGAAGCAGTCAACTTTTCGCTGAGGCAGAAAAAGTAATTCCAGGTGGTGTAAATTCTCCAGTTAGAGCTTTTAAAGGAGTAGGAGGGGCACCAATTTTTGTTAAAAGCGCTAATGGTGCTTATCTTTATGATGAGGATGGAAATAAACTTATTGATTATATTAATTCTTGGGGACCAATGATTTTGGGTCATGCATACCAACCCGTTATTGAAGCCATTACTGAAAGAGCTAAACTAGGAACTTCATTTGGAATGCCGACAGAATTAGAAACTAAAATTGCCGAATTAGCAGTTTCTATGGTACCCAATGTTGACAAAATTCGTTTTGTGAATTCTGGAACTGAAGCTTGTATGAGTGCAATACGGTTAGCTCGAGGTTTTACAAAAAGAGATAAAATTATAAAATTTGCAGGTTGTTATCATGGTCATTCTGATTCTTTTTTGATTCAATCTGGTAGCGGAGCAAGTACTTTTGGGATACCAAATAGTCCAGGAGTAACTCAAGGAACTGCTAAAGATACTTTGTTAGCTAATTATAATGATATTGAAAATGTAAAAGCTTTATTTGAAGCTAACAAAAATGAAATTGCAGCTCTAATTGTAGAGCCAGTAGCTGGAAATATGGGGTGTATTCCACCAATAAATGGATTTTTAGACGGTTTAAGAAATGTCTGTTCAGATAATGGTGCGTTATTGATTTTTGATGAAGTAATGACAGGATTTCGATTGGCTAGAGGAGGTGTTCAAGAATTGTTCAATATTAAAGCAGATATTGTTTGTTTTGGAAAAGTTATTGGTGGTGGATTGCCTGTAGGAGCTTTTGCTGCAAGAAACGAAATAATGAATTGTTTAGCGCCGTTAGGACCAGTTTATCAAGCAGGAACTTTGTCTGGAAATCCTTTGGCTATGGCTGCTGGTTTGGCAATGCTTCAATCTTTGAATAATGATAATCAAATTTTTCAAAGACTTGAAGATAAAACAGCTTATTTAGAAAAAGGTATTAGAAAAGTGTTTTCAAATAATGAAATTGAATTTACAATTAATAGAGTTGGCTCAATGATTTCAGTCCATTTTAATGAGAATCCTGTGTTCGATTTTGCTACAGCAAAAAAGGGAGATAATGCTACTTTTAAAAAGTTCTTTCACGGATTGTTAAAAGAAGGGATTTACATTGCACCGTCTGCTTATGAAACATGGTTTATAACAGATGCGTTGACTTATGAGGATTTAGATTTTACTATTAATGCAATAGATAAAGTTGCAAAAACATTATAGCAAAAAAGCTCCGAATTATCGGAGCTTTTTTTATATATATTCTAATGTTCTTTCGAGGGCCATTCCACGAGAACCTTTTATTAAAATCATAGAATTTAAAAAATGATTTTCTTTTAAGTACTCAGCAAAAGAATTGTAGTCTTTATAGAAATAATAATTTTCTTTATCAGTTTTGTTTAAATAGAAATCCTTTCCAATAAAAAAACATTGAATTGTATTTACATTTTTTAAATATTCAATAATTAATTTATGCTCTCTTGTACTTTCATCACCAAGTTCAAACATATCACCAATAATAATAACTTTGTTTGGTTTGTCCAATTGAATAAAATTTTCTAATGCGACCAACATGCTACTTGGATTAGCATTATATGCATCAAGAATAATTTCATTACCGTTTTTTGATATTAGTTGAGAGCGATTATTTTCAGGAATATAACTTTCTATAGCATTTTTAATTTCTTCATCTGAAACTCCAAAATAGTTGCCAATTGTTATTGCTGCATTTATATTGTTTGCATTATATAATCCAATTAAATGAGATTTGATCTCTATATTATTGTAATAAATTGAAACCATTGGGTTCGCAGTTGCTTTTTTTATAAAAACATTACAAGATTGATTTACTTTACTAAAAGATATTCTTTCTATTGATGTTGTTTTTTCTTCTTGAATAGAATCGTCAAAATTTAAAAAGACTTTTTTATTGTTTATTTGAAGATATGTATACATTTCACTTTTTCCTTTAATAACCCCTTCAACTCCACCAAAACCTTCAAGATGTGCTTTCCCAAAATTGGTTACATATCCATAGTCAGGTTTAGCTATTTCGCATAAGAACTCTATTTCTTTTTGATGATTAGCGCCCATCTCTACAATTCCAATTTCAGTGTTTTTATTGAATGACAAAAGTGTTAAAGGAACTCCAATATGGTTGTTTAAATTTCCAATTGTGGCTTTTGTTTTAAATTTTTTGGAAAGTACGGCTTGAATTAATTCTTTGGTAGTAGTTTTCCCATTACTTCCAGTTAGTGCAATAATTGGAAAATTTAGATATTCTCTATGGTATTTAGCTAGTTCTTGTAAAGATGTTAAGCTGTTTTCTACAAGAATTGTTCTTTCATCAATATAAAAATCATTATTGTCAATAATTACATATGAACATCCTTTTTCTAATGCTTCTTTTGCAAAAGTATTTGCGTCAAATCGTTCTCCTTTCAAAGCAATAAAAAAAGATTTTGACTCAATTTTACGAGTGTCAATTATTGCCCCGCTTGATTGTAGAAACAAATTATGAATTTCTGCTATTG
>CAIRMK010000238.1 GCA_903879645.1 uncultured Bacteroidota bacterium | reverse complement strand
ATGAAAAGCTTAGGGATGAAAATTTCAGCTGAAGAAATTTACTCGGCAAATCATTCTAGTTTAAAAGATGCTGTGCCTCAATTTGATGGAGGTTGTACAGCCGAAGTTATTTCGGATAAAGGATTGATTTTAACCAATCATCACTGTGGCTTTGATGCTATTCAAAATCATTCAAGCGTTGAACACAACTATCTACGCGATGGGTTTTGGGCATACAAAATGGAAGATGAATTAGCTAATCCGAATATGGTTGTAACGTTTGTCGTTCGTATTGAAGATGTTACCACCAAAGTCTTAGAAGGCGTTGCAGCACTTCCAACCGAAGCTGAAAAACAAAAGAAAATCCAAGAAAATATTACTTCTTTGAGTAATTCTTTGCCAAAAGAAGCTTGGCAAGAAAATAAAATCAAAACATTTTACGATGGAAATCAATATCTATTATTTGTAACCGAAACTTTTAAAGACATTCGTTTTGTAGGAGCGCCACCAAGTTCGATTGGAAAATTTGGTTCGGACACTGATAATTGGGTTTGGCCACGTCATACGGGAGATTTTTCTTTATTTCGAATTTATGCTGATAAAAACAATCATCCAGCAACTTATTCAACAGAAAACGTTCCTTATAAGCCAAAAAAGTTTTTCCCGATTAACATATCTGGTTTAAAAGAAGACGATTTTACTATGGTTATGGGTTATCCAGGAAAAACTACAGAATATTTGCCTTCGGTTGCTGTTGAGCAACTTGTAAATACTTTAAATCCTGCAAAAATTGAGGTTCGTGATGCTGCTTTGAAAGTGCAAGATAGATTTATGAGAAAAGATCAAGCTATCAAAATTCAATATGCTTCCAAATATGCGAGTGTCGCTAACTATTGGAAAAAATGGATGGGCGAAACCAAAGGTTTGAAAAAAGCGAATGCGGTTGAAGCCAAACAAAAATTTGAAAAAGATTTTCAAGAAAAAGTTATAAAAGCTGGAAAACAAGCTGAATATGGAAGTTTACTTTCTGATTTTGAGAAAAATTATTCAAATATCAAAGATTACGCTTTAGCTAAAGATTATTTTTCAGAAGTTGTTATGAGAAATACGGAACTTTTATCAGTTGGATATAAGTTGTACCAATTAGAGCAAATTTTGAATACTAAAGGAGAGCAATCTTTTACTGATAGAAAGAACACTCTTTCTAAAGGAATAGATGATTTTTATAAGGATTATAATGTAGAAGTTGATAAGAATGTTTTTGAGCAATTAATTAATTTGTATGCGAAAAAATCTCCAAAACAGTTTTCACCAGAAAATTTAAGTAATCTTGATCCAAGTAAATTAACTGCTGACATTTATTCCAATTCAAAATTAACATCTTTAACTAGTTTTAGAGAATTATTAGAAGGTAATTCAAAAACCGTTATTGAAAAATTGAATGCTGATAAAGGATATCAGTTAGTTAAATCGTTGGCGGATGCTTATGCTAAAAATGTAGCTCCAAAATATGATGAGTTGAACTTAAGGAATATTGCTTTACAAAGAACTTATATGAAAGCAATTTTGGAATTAAGTCCAAAATCTGCACGGATTTTCCCGGATGCTAATAGTACATTGCGAGTAACTTATGGAAAAATAAAAGGATATAAACCTAATGATGCAGTGTATTATGAACCATTTACAACCTTAGATGGTGTAATGGAAAAATATGTTCCAGGAGATTATGAATTTGATGTTCCTAAAAAGTTAATCGATTTATATAATACTAAAGATTATGGAATTTATGGTGTAAAAGGTAAAATGCCAGTTTGTTTTATCGCAACAAATCACACAACTGGAGGTAATTCAGGGAGTCCGGCATTGGATGCTAATGGTAATTTAATTGGCTTGAATTTTGATAGGGTTTGGGAAGGAACGATGAGCGATGTTTATTATTCTCCAGACATTTGTAGAAACATTATGGTTGATGCTAGATATATTTTGTTTATTATTGATAAGTTTGCTGGAGCCAAAAACATCATTAATGAATTGAAAATCATACAAGCAACCAAGGTAAAATAAATTTAAGAAATTTTTAAGTTTGGCACGAAATTTGTAAAGTAATAAATGGAATTCAAAGAGAAATTTTTAAAAAAAGTCAAATAAAAGTTTTTCCGATTAAAAAAAATTATATCTTTGCTCCGAATTAATAATTAACCTTTTATATTAAATTAAGATGAAAAAAGTATTTTTAAGTTTAGCTGTTATCGCTGCATTAACTGTAGTATCTTGTAAACAATCAGAGAACAAAGACGCTGCTCCTGCTGCTGATTCAAATGCTGTTGTAGCTCCTGCTGCTCCTGCTGCTGACACTACAAAAGCTGCTGCTGACACTACAAAAGCTGCTACTCCAGCTGCTGATGCTGCTAAACCAGCTGCTGATGCTGCTAAACCAGCTGCACCTGCAAAAAAATAATTAGAAAGTTTTCTAATTAAAAAGCTCCACTATTTAGTGGAGCTTTTTTTATACAAATGATAGTAAGATTACAATTCTAGAAAAATTGACTTACTGTCCGAAAAATCTAAAACATCTGATTCTGAAGCATTTTTCAATTCTTTAATTCCCTTTTGTAATAAAATATCTGTTGAAAATTTTCTGCTTACGGCTATTTCTTTTTCTTTCAATATTATTTTAAAATACAATTTTCCATTTTTTGATTTGAACTTAGTCAATGAAATAATATCGATAGATTTTTTTAATAACTCTATATTTTCTTCACATTCAAATCGCAATTCAAAGTCATTGCTTATTAAGATCGTCTTCCCTTTTCTGGAAATAAATTCATATTTATAATATCCATTTAATCTTTTTGTAATCACAAAAGTTCCCATATAAATAAAGTTTTCGATATTATTATAATAAAAAAAGCTTCAAACATAAGTTTGAAGCTTTTAGTACTCAGAGCGGGACTTGAACCCGCACGAACATTACTGTTCACTGGATTTTAAGTCCAGCGTGTCTACCAATTTCACCATCCGAGCAGTATATGGTTGACCGAAAAACGGGGCTCGAACCCGCGACCTCGACCTTGGCAAGGTCGCGCTCTACCAACTGAGCTATTTTCGCATTATCAAATTTAGTTAGAACGACAATACTTGTTCTGTATTGCGGATGCAAATGTAAGATTAAAATTCAATTATACAAACGATTTAATTAAAAAAATGGTAATAAAAACTTAATGTATTGAAAACCTATTCTTTACTTTTTTAGCAGCATTCTTTTTATTTCATTGAGTTTCATTAATGCCTCAACTGGAGTTAAGGTATTAATGTCCAATCCTAATATTTCTTCTTTAATTTCTTCTAATAAAGGATCGTCTAAATTAAAAATGCTTAACTGCATTTCATCTTTAGAGGATTTGATTCCATTTAAAGTATCGCTTGAATGATCTTTTTCTAATTTCTTAAGTAATTTTTGTGCTTTTTGAATAACAGTTTGGGGCATTCCAGCCATTTTTGCAACATGAATACCAAAACTATGTGCGCTTCCTCCTTTGACCAATTTTCTAATAAAAAGAACATTATCCTTAAGTTCTTTTACAGAAACATTATAGTTTTGAATACGTGGTAATGCTTCGGTCATCTCATTTAATTCATGATAATGTGTTGCAAAAAGAGTTTTAGGTTGTGCTGGGTTTTCATGTAAAAATTCCGCTATTGCCCAGGCTATTGAAATTCCATCATAAGTGCTGGTTCCACGTCCAATTTCATCTAAAAGCACCAAGCTTCTATCGGAAATGTTATTCAAAATTGAAGCGGTTTCATTCATTTCTACCATAAAAGTAGATTCTCCCATTGAAATATTATCACTTGCTCCAACTCTTGTGAATATTTTGTCTATAATACCCATTCGAACAGCTTCAGCAGGAACAAAACAACCCATTTGAGCCAACAAAACAATTAATGCCGTTTGACGTAAAATCGCAGATTTACCAGACATGTTTGGGCCGGTAATCATTATTAACTGCTGTGTTTCTCTATCTAAAAAGACATTGTTGGTTATATATGGAACGCCAACGGGCAGTTGTTTTTCTATAACGGGATGTCGGCCGTTAGTAATGTCTAATTCAAATGTCTCGTCAATTATTGGGCAAACATAATTATTTTCAATAGCTAATTGTGTAAAAGAAGCCAAACAGTCTAGTTGAGCTACTAAATTAGCATTCAACTGTACAGGCTTGATATATGTTGCTATCCAATTGACTAATTGTTCGAAAAGATGGCTTTCAATTTGGTGGATTTTTTCTTCAGCCCCAAGAATTTTAGTTTCATATTCTTTTAATTCTTCTGTAATATATCTTTCAGCATTGACCAAAGTTTGTTTTCGAATCCATTCAGAGGGGACTTTATCTTTATGTGTATTCCTAACTTCAATATAATAACCAAAGACATTATTAAAGGAAATTTTCAATGAGGAAATTCCAGTTGCTTCCGATTCTCTTTTTTCGATTCCTTCTAAAAATTCTTTGCCAGAAAAAGCAATATTTCTTAAATCATCCAATTCTGCATGAACACCTATAGCAATTGCATTTCCTTTTGCAATAGCAACTGGCGCATCTGGATTTAGGGTTGTCATAATCTTTTCTCGAAGTAAATCACAACTGTGAAAACTATCTCCAATAATTCTAACAGCTTCTTGTTTGCTTTCCAAAGCCAATGCTTTTATTGGTATGATAGCGTCCAAAGAATCTTTGAGATAAATTACTTCCCTAGGAGAAACTTTTCCGGTTGCAATTTTTGAAATCAAGCGTTCCAAATCGGATATTTGCTTAATTTGGTATTGTATTTTCTGAAAAATCTCCTTATTTTCCTTCAAATAAGAAACTACTTCATGTCGATTTCTAATTTTCACAGCATCCTTCAATGGTAAAGCTAGCCAACGCTTTAATAGTCTTCCACCCATTGGAGAAAGTGTTTTGTCAATGACATCCAATAATGTCACTGCATTTGGATTATAACTGTGATATAATTCTAGATTTCGAATTGTAAACCGATCCATCCAGACATAAGCATCTTCTGCAATACGTTGAATACTCGTTATGTGTTTAACTCTGTTGTGTTGCGTTTCTGATAAATAATACAAGATAGCACCTGACGAAATAATTCCATCTTGCAATTCTTCAATTCCGAATCCTTTTAATGAATTGGTTTGAAAATGATTAGTTAAAGTGTCAAATGCATAATCTTCTTTATAAATCCAATCTTCTAAATAAAAAGTATTGAAATCTTCACCAAAAATTTCTTTAAATTGAGTTCTAATATTCTTTTGAATTAAAACTTCACTAGGACTAAAATTCTGAAGCAATTTATCAATATATTCTTCATTACCTTGAGCTGTAAGAAATTCTCCTGTTGAAATATCTAAAAATGAAACGCCAAGTTGTTTTTTACCAAAATAAATCGAGGCTAAAAAATTATTTGATTTAGATTGTAAAACTTCATCATTCATTGCTACTCCTGGTGTAACCAATTCGGTAACTCCTCGTTTTACAATAGTTTTGGTTGTTTTAGGATCTTCTAATTGATCACAAATAGCTACTCTTAGACCAGCTTTCACCAGTTTTGGCAAATAAGTATTTATAGAATGATGAGGAAATCCAGCCAAAGCAGTTTCTGTTTCTGAACCAGCTCCACGTTTGGTTAATGTTATTCCAAGAATTTTTGAAGCACGAATAGCATCTTCTCCAAAGGTTTCATAAAAATCACCAACTCTAAACAATAAACAAGCATCGGGATATTTTCTTTTTATCTCGTTGTACTGCTTCATTAAGGGAGTTTCTTTTGGGCTTTTTTCTTGTGATGACAATTGTTTGTGCTTTAAAATTGAGTTCACGAATTTAATTATTTCTTTTCAAAAATATAGATTTAAAAATTTAAACTTTTTTTAAGTTTTTTTTTTGTTTTTGGCACAATTTTTTCATTAGATTTGCTTGTTAAATTTTTAATTTTAAAAAAAATGAAAAAAATATTATTATTAGCTACATTGGCTATTTTTAGTGTAACTTCTGTAACTGCACAAACAAAAACAAAAACAAAAAAAGCTACAAAAACTGTTGCTGCAAAAGTTGAAGCACCTAAAACAGCTAAAACTCCTGCTATTGAAGGAGCTGGAATGGTTTTTGAAAATGAAACTATTGATTATGGAACAATTCCTCACAATGCTGATGGTAAAAGAGAATTTGTTTTTACAAACAACGGTAACAAACCTTTAGTTATTGAAAGTACACAAGGATCTTGTGGTTGTACAGTTCCAACTACTCCTAAAGACCCAATTGCTCCAGGAGCAAAAGGTGTTATAGGTGTAAAATATGCTACTGATAGAGTTGGTCCATTTACTAAAACAGTAACTATTAAATCTAATGCTGTTGGTCAAGAATCAAAAGTTGTTACAATTAAAGGAACTATTTTACCTGATGCTCCAGCTGCTACACCAGCTGCTCCTCAAACAAAAAGCTAGATTTTTTAAAATATAATTAAAGCTTCCTTTTAGGAAGCTTTTTTTTTACTCTTAATTATGAGAAAATTAGAAAATAGTGAATTAGAAAGAAAATCTATTGACGATTTTAAATTGGCAAAAAAAACACCAATTATTATTGTTTTAGATGATATTAGAAGTTTGCACAATATTGGTTCTGTTTTTAGAACATCGGATGCTTTTTTAATTGAAAAAATTTATTTATGTGGAATAACAGCTACGCCACCAAATAAAGAAATTCATAAAACTGCGCTTGGTGCAACTGAAACTGTAGTTTGGGAGCACAATAAAAATGTCCTAGATGTTATTGCAAATTTGAAAGAAGAGAAAGTTTTTGTTTATGCAATTGAACAAGTAGAAAATGCTATTTTTTTAAATGATTTTTTACCCATTAGTAATAAAAAATACGCCTTGGTATTTGGAAACGAAGTTTATGGCGTTTCTCAAGAAGCTATTAAAATTTGTGATGGATGTATCGAAATTCCACAAATAGGAACTAAACATTCTTTAAATATTTCAGTTAGTGCCGGAATTGTTGTTTGGGATTTATTCCAAAAGCTAAATTCATAAATATACCTATGAAAAACATTGAAACAAATAATGCTTTTGTTTTACTAATCTTATTAGTTCAATGTTTTATTTATGGTCAATCCACAAATATAGCTCCAATTTTAACTGCAACTGGAGATCAAATATATTGCGTTGGAACCTCAATGAAAATTGTTACAAACATGAATTTCTATGATCCTGACGATGTAGGAGTTGCAGCGGTTTATATTCAAATTTCAACAGGTTATGTTTATGGTCAAGATTCTTTAACCCTAACAGGCTTTCATCCTACAATTATAAGCAGTTGGGATAGTAGCACAGGAAAGTTAACGCTTAGTGGAGTTTCAGGGCAACCCACTTATGCTGATTTAACATTAGCCATAGAAGATGTAGAATATTCTAATAGTTCTCCCAACCCGAATGGAGCTAGAACTTTTTCTATTACAATTGGACAAGCCAATTATTTGCCTTCAAACGGACATTATTATCAATATATCTCAAATATTGGTGTGACATGGTCTGACGCAAAAATTTTAGCTCAGGCTTCTACTTATTATGGATTGCAAGGATATTTAGTAACGATAACCAGTGCAGATGAAGCACAACTTGCGGGCACACAAGCTTCAGGTGCTGGTTGGATTGGTGGCAGTGATGAACAAACTGAAGGTACCTGGAAATGGATGACAGGTCCTGAAAATGGAACAATTTTTTGGAATGGTAATTTTACAGGTTATACATCCACTTTTGCTTTTTGGAATACGGGAGAACCTAATAATATGGGTGGTAATGAAAATTATGCTCATATAACTGCTCCCGGAGTTGGAATTCCCGGTTCATGGAATGACTTGTCTAATAATGGATCACTTAGTGGTGATTATCAACCCAAAGGTTATATTGTAGAATATGGAGGTATGCTAGGAGATCCTATTTTACACATTTCCACAAAAACTACCTTAACTATTCCTTCGATAACTTCCTCAAGTACGGAAACTATTTGTGGTTCGGGAACAGTTCATTTACAAGCAATATCTAACACAGGTACTGTAAATTGGTATTCTAATATTTCAGGGGGAAATCCATTAGCAACTGGGAATGATTTTATAACACCAACTATTAATTCTACTACTGATTTTTATGCTGTTGCCCATTCCGATAATTGCCCTGATACAATCCGAATTCCAATAACTGCTCATGTAACACCTAAACCTATCTTAAGTTATTCTTCACCTTACTATATGTGTGATGAAAGTTATACCGTTATAGACGTAGAAACTACATCAGGGATATTATTATGGTATGATACTTTAACTAATCCAAACTATTTCTTTTTAGGAACCCATTTTGTAGTTCCAAACATACATCAAAATACTACTTTCTATGCCGAAGCTAATTATGATGGTTGTTTATCAGATCGAGTACATATAGAAATTGATGTATATGCTTCTCCAATTGCTCCAGATGAAATTTTAAACATTTGTTCAGGTGAGGTGGTCACTCTAAATGCAGGTAATCCTGGAATGTCTTATCTATGGTCTACTGGGGCAACAACGCCAACAATAACAACAAATGGATTGAGCAATTATTCAGTAACGATAACAACACCGTCTCCTGAAAATTGTTCTAAAACAAAGAACTTTACCATAATTACACATAATTCTCCAATTATTTCTGATGTACAAATTAATGATTCTCTTGCTGTCATAAATACCGTTACAACGGGAGATTTTGAATATTCAATAGATGGTATAAACTATCAATCTTCCAACGGATTTAATGTTTTAGATGGG
Source organism: uncultured Bacteroidota bacterium (assembly GCA_903879645.1). Lineage (GTDB taxonomy): Bacteria > Bacteroidota > Bacteroidia > Flavobacteriales > Flavobacteriaceae > Flavobacterium. The sequence continues at coordinate 32,707 of CAIRMK010000238.1, read as the reverse complement.
GGACTTTATATGGCGTATGTAAGAGAAAAAAATGGGTGTGGAACAGACAATAGAAAATTCATTGTGATATCTATTCCAAAGTTTTTTACTCCAAATAATGATGGAAATAATGATAATTGGTATATTAGAGGGTTATCGTTTTATCCAAAAGCTGAAGTCAAAATATATGATCGATATGGGAAATTAATTACTCAATTAAATTCGAATAAACATTCTTGGGATGGAACTTTAAACGGGAAGAATTTAATTTCCGATGATTATTGGTATGTTTATAAAATAGATGAAAATTCACCTGAAGTAAAAGGTCATTTTGCGATGATTCGCTAATTCAATTTTTTTTTAATTTCATCTAAAATAAATATATAATCAGATTGATTTTTAACAAAATCTAATTCTGAAACATCAATTACTAAAACATTCAAATCTTTTTGAGTTTTAATATAATCCAAATAGCCATTATTGATTTTTTCTAAATATTCCGCTGGAATTTCTTGTTCATAATTTCTTCCTCTTCGTTTTATATTTTGCAATAATCGATCTGTATTTTGATATAAATAAATATACAAATCAGGTTTTGGCATCTCTTTATAAATGATATCAAAAAGTGTTTTGTACAAACGAAATTCATCTTCAGACAATGTTACTTTGGCAAAAATCAAAGATTTAAAAATATGATAATCAGCAACAATAAAATCTTTAAACAAATCAAATTGTGCTAAATCATCAGAAATTTGCTGGTATCTATCTGCCAAAAATGACATTTCCAACGGAAAAGCATAACGGTTTTGATCTTTATAAAACTTAGGAAGAAAAGGATTATCTGCAAATCGCTCTAAAACAGTTTTAGCATTAAAATCTTCTGCGATTTTACCTGATAAAGTAGTTTTACCTGCGCCAATATTTCCTTCAACGGCAATATAATTACAATTTTTAAAATCCATATTTTCAAGTGGATTACTAAGATTATAAATACTATTGCAATCACTTTTATCTTGACAATTTGAAAGTATTTCAGAAATTGACAGATTATCTTTAGGATGCGTCCAATTTGAAATTAATTCGCTAATTGGTAATAAGACAAATTTTCTGTCTTTTAAAAAAGGATGTGGAATCTCAAGGTTTTCAGTTTGTATTATTTCATTATCAAATGTGATAATATCAACATCAATGATTCTAGCTTGATATCCCAAACTATTATCCCTAACTCTCCCTAATTTATTCTCCACTTTTACTATTTTCTTTAAGAGTTTATTAGGTGAAAAATTAGTATGCATCAAAACAGCACAATTATAAAAGTCATCGCTTTCAAAACCCCAAGATTTTGATTCATAAAGAGAGGAGACTTTAACAATTGTTCCAACTTCGTTGTGCAATAAATCAATACATTTTTCAATGTTTATAAGCTTTTTGCCTTGATTACTGCCTAACGAAAGGATGACTTGATGTTGTATCTTCATAAGTCACAAAATAACTAAAACAATTTCAGAATTAAAGTATATTTGTGAATTCTGTTAATAACTATTTTTGGATTTAGAATAACCAAATGGTTTGTAACAAATTATCTTTTTAAACTACTAATTAAGAAATTTAATATTATGAGATTTTTAGGAAATGTATTGGCCACAATCGTGGGTTTATTTGTTTTTTGTATGATAAGCTTTTTTGGAATTTTGTTAATTGGAGCTTTGTTTGGAAGAGGTGATGAAACGGTATCTGTAAAAAGCAATTCAGTAATAGAATTGGATTTATCTAAAATTCATAACGATTATGCGGGAAAAGTAAACTATAAAGACTTTGATTATTTCAAAGCTAAGCATAATGGTTTGTCAGATGTTTTAAAAGCTATTCAATATGCGAAAACAGATTCCAAAATAAAAGGAATTTCAATTTTAAATAGCACATCCGATTTTGGAATTGCACAAACAAAAGCACTACGTGACCAATTAGAAGATTTTAAAACTTCTGGAAAATTCATTTATTCTTATGCCAATGCTTATTCACAAAAAGAATATTACTTGAATTCTGTTGCCAATAGTATTTATATTAATCCGATAGGTGAATTAGACTTTAAAGGGCTCTCTGCAGAGATTATGTTCTACAAAGATTTGGAAGAGAAATCAGGTTTGAAAATGGAAGTGATTCGTCATGGAAAATACAAAAGCGCAGTAGAACCGTTTCTTGAAAATAAAATGAGTGATGCCAATAGAGAGCAAACTACACAATTGTTAAAGTCTATATGGAGCTCCGTTATTTTAGATATTTCTAAAAGTAGAAAAGTATCGGTAGAACGTTTGAATCAAATTGCAGATGGACTTCTAGCCCGGACCCCAGAAATGGCGAAAACAGAAAAGTTAATTGACAAAATTGCTTATGAGGATGTCTATCACGATGACATCAAAAAGGCATTACATATTGATTCTGATAAAAATTATGGCAGCGTTTCGATTGCGGATTACTCCGAAAAAATAGCTACATCCACTATTAATTTTGAGGCTAAAGACAAAATAGCCATCATTTATGCTCAAGGTGAAATTGGAAATGGAGAAGGGGATGTCAATGTAATTGGTGAAGGCTCAATGCGTCGTTCTTTGCAAGAAGCACGTAAAGATAAAAATGTAAAAGCAATCGTTTTAAGAGTAAATAGTCCGGGTGGAAATGCTTTAACTTCTGAATTGATTTGGAGAGAAATTGAATTGACTAAAAAGGTAAAACCTGTCGTAGTTTCAATGGGTGATTATGCTGCATCTGGTGGATATTATATTTCATGTAATGCTGATAAAATTTATGCGGAAGCCAATACAATTACTGGGTCAATTGGTGTTTTTGGGATTTTACCCAACTTTGCTGAAGCAGCTAAAAAAATTGGACTTACCGTTGAACAAGTTAAAACCAATGCAAACGCTTCTGAGTATAGCCCATTCCGACCTTTAGACGATTCTTATAAAGGGTTTGCACAAGAAGGAGTAGAAAAAATCTATGCTACGTTTGTTAATCGAGTAGCAGCGGGAAGAAAACTGACATTTGAACAAGTAGATGCTATCGGGCAAGGAAGAGTTTGGAGTGGTCAAGATGCTATAAGAATTGGTTTGGTAGATAAAATAGGAGGGATGAATGACGCTATTAAAGAAGCGGCCCGATTAGGGAAAACAACCAAATACCGAACACAAGATTTCCCTGAATTTGAAAAAGACTTTAGTGATATATTATCAAAATTTGGTTTGGCTCAAAGTAAAGAAAGTATGATTAAAGAAGAAATCGGTGAGCAGAATTATGCTATTCTGCAACATATTAAACAAATGACTTCTCAAAAAGGCGTTCAAGCACGAATGGCCTATGAGTTAAAAATAAATTAATTAAAAAATCAGTGAGTTAGTTATTTTAATCCGTTTCCATTTGAGGCGGATTTTTTTATTGTAGAATTGTTACTACTGAGTCTTATTTATGAAAACATTACAAACCTTTTATTTTTTAAAACATTAAATTTGCATCATTAAAAATCCATAGCAAGGTTTTTATTCCTATAAGTTGACAATAAATTAAATAATCATGGTAAAGAAAACTTTAAAAATCGTTGGGGTAGTTTTGTTGGTATTAATTATTGCTGCATTTTCTATTCCTTATTTCTTTAAAGATCAAATTAAAGCTAAAATAGAAAAAGCAATTAATGAAAGTGTGGATGCAAAAGTAGCTTTCAAAGATGCCGATTTGAGTTTGTTTAAAAGTTTTCCAAAAGCCAATGTCTCCATTCAGAAGCTTTCCATCATCAATAAAGCTCCTTTTGAAGGGGATACTTTAGTTTCGTTTGACGAATTGAATTTGAAAATGTCCATCATGGAACTTTTTCACGGGGCTAGTGAACCTCTAAACATTCAAGGGGTTTCTTCTAAAAATGGTTTGATCAACATCATCATAAATAAAGATGGGATTGGAAATTTTGACATCGCTTTGAAAAATAAAGATAAAAAAGACGATAGCAAAAGCAAGCCATTGGCTTTAAATATTAAAGGATATGAAGTTGAGAATTTCAAATTCAAATTCACAAATGAAGGTACAAAAATGAAAGTGGTTTTGGACAGCATCAATCATTCTGGGAAAGGAGATTTTACCAATAACATTTTGGATTTAGATACCAAAACCACTGCCAAAGTCTCCATGACGATGGATAAAATGAATTACATGAACCATGTCGCTATTTCACTAGATGCTATTCTTGGAATAGACTTGAACCAAAGCAAATATACCTTCAAAGAAAACAAAGCTAAAATTAACGACCTAGTACTTGAATTTGATGGATTTCTTCAAATGGTTAAAGAAGGACAACAATTTGATTTAAAATTCAAAACACCAACATCATCGTTCAAAAATTTCTTAGGATTGATTCCAGCTGCTTATAGAAGCAACATTGAAAATGTAAAAACTTCTGGCGATTTTACCGTTACAGGTTTTGCTAAGGGATTAAAATCGGATACTTCTGTTCCTAAATTTAATATTGCCATTGCTTCTAACAATGCTTCTTTTCAATATCCTAATTTACCTAAAGCTGTTAAAAACATTGTCATCGACACCAAAATCATTAACGAAACAGGGGTGATGAATGATACTTATGTCAATTTAGATAAATTATCTTTCGCTATTGATCACGATGTATTTAATGCAAAAGCCACTATCAAAAATGTAGCGACCAATGCTTTAGTTGATGCTTCTTTAAAAGGTATAATTAATCTTGGCAATCTTTCAAAAGCCTATCCTATTAAATTAGCCAAACCGCTTTCTGGAATTTTGAAGGCCGATGTTACAACTAAATTTGATATGGCTTCGGTAGAGAAGAGTGAATACCAAAACATAAATAATGCCGGTACTATGAGCTTAACTGGTTTTAAATATGTTGATGACAATGGCAAAGGAATGAACATCAGTTCTGCTTTGGTTGCTTTTAATCCTAGTCGTGTGAACTTACAAGAGTTTAAAGCCACTACTGGAAAAAGCGATATTAGCCTGACAGGAGTTTTAGATAATTTCTATGGATTTGCCTTTAGAAAACAAGAGTTAAAAGGAAATTTCAATATGACTTCCAATCAAATTGCAGTATCCGATTTTATGACTACTGCTGCACCTTCTAAAACAGATGCCAAAGCCGCTCCAACCGCAATGAAGATTCCAGCGTTCTTAAATTGTTCGCTTACCGCAAAAGCCAATACGGTTTTATACGATAACTTAACATTGAAAGACTGCTCTGGAAAATTGATTGTAAAAGATCAGGCAGTAACCTTAGAAAATGTGAAAACCAATATTTTTGGTGGACAAATAGGAATGAACGGAATGGTTTCTACCAAAGAAAAAACTCCAAAATTCAATATGGATTTAGGATTAAATAAGGTAGACATTACACAAACTTTTACCCAATTGGATATGTTTAAAAAGATTGCTCCTATTGCTGGTGTTGTCAATGGTAAAATGAGTTCAACCGTTAAACTTTCTGGAAATCTAGACGATAAAAAAATGACGCCCGATTTAAAAACACTATCGGGAGGCTTGACAGGACAATTACTTTCAACTAGCATTAATCCGAGTGGTTCGCCTTTATTATCTACTGTTGGTAATTCTTTGAAATTTATTGATTTGAAGAAATTAAATTTGAATGACGTGAAACTAGCCCTTAACTTTAGTGATGGAAAGGTCAACGTTAAACCATTTGATTTAAAATACCAAGATGTTAAAGTGAATATTGGAGGAACCCACGGTTTTGACCAATCCATGAATTACAATTTAAAGTTTGACGTTCCTGCTAAATATTTAGGTACAGACGCCAATTCATTGTTGGCTAAATTATCACCATCCGATGTGGCTAAATTGGATAACATCCCAATTAATGCAACGGTAACAGGAACTTTTGCAAAACCGAAAGTAAATACCGATATGAAATCGGCAGCCGCTAGTTTGGCTTCTAGTTTAATGAAGCAACAAAAACAAAAAGCAGTTACCAAAGGTGCGAATGCACTAGAAGATTTAATCAATAAGAATACAAAAGCAGGAGATACTGCCAAAACTAAAAAAGTGGTCAACCAAGCCAAGGATTTATTGAATGGTTTATTCAATAAGAAAACGCCTTAATTGTAATAAAAATGAAACCCCTTTCAAGTTCTGAAAGGGGTTTGTTTTTATAAGGAAATCTTCACTACATACCCCTCGAAGGTTCTAATGTTAAAAACCGTCCCGTCTTGAAAGATGAGGTATTGTCCTTTTATTCCCATTAACTTTCCGGAAAAATTGGGTACTTTATCCAAATTCAAACTGGAAACCTTCTTTGGATATTCTAATACAGGGAAATGCAATTCATATAAATCTTCTTTCTCGGGATGAAAATACTCTTGCACATCTTTAGGAATTAAATACCGCAAGCTCATTCGCTCTTTAATCAAATCTGCTTCCGGAACTTCATTCTTTAGCATTTTTTGCCAATTGGTTTTGTCGGCATAATGATTTTTTAGGGCTACCTCGGTAATTCCTGCCAAATAGCGATTGGGGACTTCCACAATGGGAATGGCTTGCACAGCTCCTTGATCAATCCATCGAGTAGGTACTTGTGTTTTTCGGGTGACACCTACTTTTATCTCACTAGACAACGCCAAGTACACAATATGAGGTTGCAATTGCACTTTCTTTTCATACTCCAAATCTCTATCTTCTAGGTCTAAATGTGCTGTACTCAACTCAGGCTTCATAATCCAATCTCCTGCCGCAGCACTGCTCATAAAGCAATCGTAACAATATCCTTGACGAAAGATTTTCTTCTTTTTACCACAGTTCAAACACTGATATCCCACAAAATTAATCTCGAGATGTTTGTCCAACAATTGATTCAAATTCAAAAAACTAGTTTCAAAAACCAAATAGTATTGGATGGGATTGGAATATTCAGTTTGCATTTTTGTAAGAACGCCTTCGTATGTCATATTAAATTTTAGATTTATGATATTAAATTTTAAATATTTTACTATTTTAGCGTAAAGTTATAACTCAAAACTCACAACTCATAATTCATAACTAAAAAAATGCCTTTTCCAATAATCAATTCTATCGCCTCTTGGGTTTTGAAACAACGCATTCATCAGATTGAGTTGTTTTTGAAATACCCTAATGAAGTGCAAGAAGAATTGCTGATGAATTTAATTCGGCAGGCAGAAGAAACCGTTGTTGGAAAACAATTTGAGTTTGAATCTATAAAATGTTATGCTACTTTTTCCGAAAGAGTGCCTGTTTCTACTTATGAAGAATTAGAGCCATTAATTGAACGCACGCGCAAAGGCGAACAGAATGTTTTTTGGAACGAACCTATTAAATGGTTTGCCAAATCTAGCGGAACGACCAATGCCAAAAGCAAATTCATTCCCGTGAGTGAGAGTGCGCTTGCCGATTGCCATTACAAAGGCAGCAAAGATTTGTTGTGTATGTATTTGAACAACAACGAAAACTCCGAAATGTTTTTGGGCAAAAGTTTGCGTCTGGGTGGAAGTTCTCAAATCTATGAAAACAACAACACTTTGTTTGGCGATTTGTCGGCCATCTTAATTGAAAATATGCCGATGTGGGCCGAGTTTAGCAGTACGCCCAGCAACAAAGTTTCTTTAATGAGCGAGTGGGAAAGCAAACTTACCGCCATTATCAACGAAACCAAAAGCGAAAACGTTACGAGTTTTGCAGGGGTACCTTCTTGGATGATGGTGTTGCTCAATCGCATTTTAACCGAAACCAATAACACCACACTCTTTGAACTTTGGCCCAACCTTGAAGTCTATTTTCATGGGGGCGTTAGCTTCGAACCCTATCGCGAGCAATACCAAAAGATACTGCCCAACGACAATTTTAAATACTACGAAATCTACAATGCTTCCGAAGGATTCTTTGCCATTCAAGATTTGAATTATTCCAATGATTTACTCTTGATGTTAGATTATGGCATCTTCTACGAATTTATTCCGATGGATACTTTTGGGATGCCCAATCAAAAAGTAATTCCGTTATCGGAAGTGGAGTTGTTTAAAAACTATGCTGTGGTTATTACCACCAACTCGGGGTTATGGCGCTATTTAATTGGCGATACTGTTCGATTTACTTCGTTAAATCCCTTTAAAATTCGTGTTACCGGAAGAACCAAACACCATATCAATGTTTTTGGGGAAGAATTGATGGTAGAGAACACCGACCAAGCCATTGCTAAAACCTGTTCGCAATTGAATTGTGAAGTAAAAGATTATACCGTGGCTCCTATTTTTATGAAAGGAAAAGAAAAAGGCGCTCACGAATGGATGATAGAATTCAAAAAACAACCCGAAGATATCAAGCTATTTCAAAAGCTATTGGACGAAATGCTACAAACCGTCAACTCCGACTATGAAGCCAAACGTTACAACAACATGACCTTAAATCAGTTGAAAATTAATGTAGCTCGAGAAGACTTATTCTATGATTGGCTCAAAGAAAACGACAAGCTGGGCGGACAACACAAGATTCCTAGACTGTCTAACCAACGTGATTATTTAGAGCAGTTGATGAATATGCAGGAATTTAAAATTACGAGCTAGGAATTATATTTTTTTCTATTTTTGGATTAGAAACTTAATAAGATTGCTTTTAGTACCTCATTTTTATACAAAAACATAATATAATGCTTTAAAAATATAGCATAATTGCATGCAAAATTAACATAAAGGTACAAAAGTATGCATTATGAAAGCATTGTCATTTGAGCGTATAACTCAAGTCTCCCTATAAAACGAACCACTAAAAAGCGGAAGAAGCAGCTAAAAAAGCAGAAGAGTATTATAGACAACGTGATGTTGATTTGCCAGGCATTAGAGCAATTGTTCAAAACAGTGCTCAAGTATTGAAAAACATTTATGTTAAAAATCCAAAAGTATTAGGTGATTATGGTTTTGTGGTAGATGATAGTCCACCTGTTAAAAAACCAAAAGCATAAAAATGTAGTAATGATTAGCTATAAAAAACGGAACTAAAGGTTCCGTTTTTTTATGCGCTATAATAAGGTAAGGGTTGTTGTAAAAAAAATTATTTATTGGGTTTGATAATAATCGAATTGGGATAATTCTTTTTGAGTGCGTTTAAGTTGCGTTCGGCTTCAATTCGGGTTTTAAAATTTCCAATCCACACCTTATATAAAGGAGTGCTAAAAACGATGGTGGCATCATAGTTTTTATTCTCTTTTTTAAATTGAATTAATGTTTTTTTTGACTCCTCGCTCGTGCCATTAAATATCTGAATTTTGTATCTATTATTAATTGTTATTGAAGAGTTTACCTTTCTTTTTTCGGCTAACAATTTTTCGAATTTAGGGTCTTGATTGAGGGTGACTTCTTGGGCAATAATCGTACTAAAATTAAAAAATAAGAGAATAAATAAGCTATGTTTGATAAGGTCTTTTTTTGTTAATAATTTCATAATGATTTGATTTTAATGCAAATGTACTACTTATGGTAATATATTAAAGGAATAATATTATTTAGAACAGATATAAATTATAAGCTATAGTATATATAAGGTTTTGAGAATAGTTGATAAATTGTATTTTTGCTCAAGTTTTAAAAAAAGTGTATTGGTGCTTTTGTAATTGTATAGAAAAACCGTACCACAATTTAGTCGATAATCATTTATAATATGAAAAAAGTGGGTAACCATAATTCGATTTCCAGAATCTATTCATTCGGATTAGCATTAATGCTAGCTTTCTCCTTATCAACATTTGCTCAAGAAGCACCTGCAAAAGCAGATGCGGCTCCAGCTGCCAAAGCGGCTCCGGCTACCAAAGCAGATGTAGCACCTGCGGCAGCTGCTGGAGGTGGTGATGCTGCAAAAGGGAAAGAATTGTTCAATGCAAATTGCGCTGCTTGTCACAACTTAGACAAGAAAATGACAGGGCCAGCACTTAGAGGTGTTTCCGGACGTCACAAAAAAGATTGGTTTTATGGATGGGTTAAAAATAGCTCAGCCTTAATCAAATCTGGTGATGCAGATGCCGTTAAATTATGGGAGGCTAACAAGCCTGCTGTAATGACAGCGTTTCCTCAATTGTCTAACGGTGATATTGATAATATCATTGCTTATACAGACGAAATCGAGAAAAAAGCACCTGTTATTGCAGCTCTTCCTGGAGCCAAAAAAGGTGATGAGGGAGGTATTTCAAACGGAGTAATTCTTGGAGCATTAGCTTTGATAATGTTAATCTTAGTAGTTATGTTGTTAATGATTAACAACGTATTGACTAAAATTGCTAAATCAAACGGTATTGAAACCGAAGACAAAGTAGGTAGAATGCCTATTTGGAAAGCTTTTGCTAAAAACCAATTTTTGGTATTAATCACTTCAATATTCTTATTGCTTGCCAGTGGATTTTTTGTTTACGGATTCTTGATGCAGATTGGTGTTGACCAAGATTATGCACCAATTCAACCGATTCATTATTCACACAGAATACATGCGGGTAACAATCAAATCAATTGTAAATACTGTCACTCTTCTGCTAGAGTGAGTAAAAATGCGGGTATTCCTTCTTTAAATGTTTGTATGAATTGTCACAAAAATATTTCAGAAGTATCCGATACTACATCGACTGCTGATGGTCATACTAAAGCATTCTACGATGGAGAAATCAAGAAATTATACACTGCTGTAGGTTGGGATGGTACAAAATATACCGGAAAAACACAACCAGTGAAATGGGTTAGAATTCATAACCTTCCTGATTTTGCTTACTTCAATCACTCACAACACGTAACTGTTGCTGGAATTGAGTGTCAAAAATGTCACGGACCAGTTCAAACTTTTGAAGTACAAAAACAATTTGCTCCTTTAACAATGGGATGGTGTATTGAATGCCACCGTCAAACTAATGTTAAAATGGAAGGCAACGCTTACTATGATAAAATTCACAAAGAACTTTCTAAAAAATATGGTGTAGACAAATTGACTGCAGCACAAATGGGAGGTTTAGAATGTGGTAAGTGTCACTATTAATCAAATTATTAAGAAGCTAATATTTATATACGATGTCATCTAACAAAAAATACTGGAAAAGTGTTGAAGAACTAAACGAAAATAGTTCTATTGTTGAGGCGCTTAGAAATAATGAATTTCCAGAAGAAATTCCTACGTCTGAATTCCTTTCAGATAAAGATTCATTATCATCTTCATCAACTACTCGTCGTGATTTCTTAAAGTACGTTGGTTTTACTACAGCAGCTGCTTCGTTAGCCGCTTGTGAAGGACCCGTTCACAAATCAATTCCTTACGTAGTACAACCCGATACAATTATTCCTGGTGTAGCCGATTTTTATGCTACTACTATGTTTGACGGATTTGATTTTGCGAATCTTTTAGTAAAAACAAGAGAAGGTCGTCCCATTAAAATTGAAAACAATACTATAGAAGGTGCTAAATTTGCTGCCAATGCAAGAGTTCACGCTTCTGTATTGTCTTTATATGATAGTATGCGTCTTAAGTCTCCAAAGAAAGATGCTAAGTCAGCTACTTGGAGTGAAGTGGATGCGGCCATCAAAGCTAGTTTAGCGGAAGCTAAATCGTCTGGCAAACAAGTAGTGTTACTTACTAATACGTTTGCAAGTCCATCATCAGAAAAATTAATCGCGGAATTTATTTCAAAAAACCCAACAGCTAAACATATTGTTTATGATGCGGTTTCAGAATCGGCAGCTTTAGATGCTTTTGAAGCAGTTTATGGCGAAAGAGCTTTAGCAGATTATGATTTTTCAAAAGCCAATACTATTGTTTCTGTAGGTGCTGATTTCTTAGGAGATTGGCAAGGAGGTAGCTACGATTCAGGATATGCTAAAGGTAGAATTCCTCATGCAGGAAAGATGTCTAAGCATTTCCAATTTGAAGCGAACATGACACTTTCAGGAGCTGCTGCTGATAAAAGAGTAGCGATGACTGTGGCTAGTCAAAAACAGGCATTAGTTAAAATTTACAACATTGTTACTGGTTCTTCAGTATCTTGTGGTAAAATTGACAATGAAGCAGAAATTGTAAAAGCAGCTAATCAATTAAAAGCTGCGGGAACTAAAGGTCTTTTAGTTTCTGGAATTCAAGATAAAAACGCACAATTATTAGTTATAGCAATCAACCAAGTTTTAAAAAGCGAGGCATTGTTAGCCGCAGGTGCACGATTGATAAGAAAAGGATCTAACGAAAAAGTAGCTCAATTAATTACTGACATGAACGCTGGTTCAGTTCATACTTTAATTATGAGTGGTGTTAATCCAGTTTATACTTTAGCCAATAGCAAATCATTTGTTAGTGGTTTAGCTAAAGTAAAGATGTCTGTTGCATTTTCTACCAAAGAAGATGAAACGGCAGAGAAAGTAAAAATTGCTGCTGCGGCACCACATTATTTAGAGTCTTGGAATGATTATATGTTGACTAAAGGAACTTATTCTTTGGCGCAACCAACAATTCGTCCCTTATTCAATACAAAACAATTTCAAGAGGCTTTAATGTCTTGGAATGGTGTTGCTGGTACTTATTACGATTATATTAAAGCGAATTCAGGTTCTAATTTAGCAGGAAAAACTTGGAATAAGGTACTTCATGACGGTGTTGTTGTGTCGGGTGCTACTGGTATTGCGGGAGGAACAGCTAATTATAGCGCTGCAGCAACGGCTTTAGCTGCTTCAAAACCAGCTAGTGGATTTGAATTACTATTATATACTAAAACAGGGTTAGGAGATGGTCAACAAGCAAACAATCCTTGGTTGCAAGAGTTTCCAGATCCAATCACAAGAGTTTCTTGGGATAACTATGTTACTGTTTCGCAAGCTGATGCTAAAAAGTTACGTTTAGAAAACAGAATTGTTGCTAATGGTGGTCTTAACGGAAGTTATGCAACCTTAACGGTAAACGGAGCTAAACTTGAAAATGTACCGGTTATTGTTCAACCAGGGCAGGCTGTTGGGACTTTAGGTTTGTCATTTGGTTATGGTAAAACAGCTTCATTAAAGAAAGAAATGCAAGTAGGTGTTAACGCTTACACCTTATATAATAATTTCGACGATGTACAATCAGTAACTATTTCTAAAGGAAATGGAGAACATGAGTTTGCTTGTGTGCAATCACAGAGAACTTTAATGGGAAGAGGTGATATCGTTAGAGAAACTACATTAGAAATTTTCAATACTGCTAAAGATAAACAAGATTGGAATCCAGTTCCTATGGTATCTTTAGACCACAAAGAAACGGAAGCTACTAAAGTTGATTTATGGGAATCATTTGATCGTTCAACAGGACATCATTTTAACTTATCAATTGATTTGAATGCTTGTACAGGTTGTGGCGCTTGTGTTATTGCTTGTCATGCAGAAAACAACGTTCCAGTTGTTGGTAAAGCGGAGGTAAGAAGAAGTCGTGATATGCACTGGTTGCGTATTGATAGATATTATTCTTCTGAAGACACTTTTGCTGGAGACAATGAGAAAAAAGAAAATTTCGACGGATTATTTGGTAAAAAAGGTTCATTAGGTGGTTTTGGAAGTATGGAACATCCTGCAGATAATCCACAAGTGGCTTTCCAACCAGTAATGTGTCAACATTGTAACCACGCGCCTTGTGAAACTGTTTGCCCTGTTGCGGCAACTTCTCATGGACGTCAAGGTCAAAATATGATGGCTTACAACAGATGTGTTGGTACTCGTTATTGTGCTAACAACTGTCCTTATAAAGTACGTCGTTTCAACTGGTTCTTATACAACGGAAATAAAGAATTTGATTACCACATGAACGATGATTTAGGTCGTATGGTTATCAATCCAGATGTAAACGTTCGTTCACGTGGGGTTATGGAAAAATGTTCTATGTGTATACAAATGACACAAAAAACAATTTTGGATGCTAAACGTGACGGAAGAGTAATAAAAGATGGTGAATTCCAAACCGCTTGTTCAAATGCTTGTTCTACTGGAGCAATGATATTTGGAGATGTAAATGACGAAGCGTCTAAAGTAACAGGTTTACTTGCAGATGATAGAATGTATCATTTATTAGAGCACGTAGGTACTAAACCAAATGTTATTTACCACGTTAAAGTAAGAAATACCTAGTTTTAAAAAGATTAATTAAGAAACAAGATAAAGGATTATGTCGTCTCATTACGAAGCACCCATTAGAAAACCATTAGTTATAGGTGATAAAAGTTATCACGATGTGACTGTCGATGTTGCTGCACCTGTTGAAGGAAGAGCTAACAAACAATGGTGGACCGTTTTTTCAATCGCATTAGCAGCTTTCCTTTGGGGAATAGGTTGTATCATTTATACCGTTTCTACAGGTATTGGTTCTTGGGGACTAAATAAAACTGTAGGTTGGGCATGGGATATTACCAATTTTGTTTGGTGGGTTGGTATTGGTCACGCAGGAACACTGATTTCTGCTGTACTTTTACTTTTCCGTCAACGTTGGAGAATGGCAATTAACCGTTCTGCTGAAGCGATGACTATTTTCTCTGTTGTTCAAGCAGGGTTATTTCCAATCATCCACATGGGTCGTCCTTGGTTAGCTTACTGGGTTGTGCCAATTCCTAATCAATTTGGTTCGTTATGGGTTAACTTTAACTCACCACTTCTTTGGGACGTATTTGCAATTTCAACGTATCTTTCAGTATCATTAGTTTTCTGGTGGACTGGTTTACTTCCTGATTTTGCGATGTTAAGAGATAGAGCTGTAACTCCTTTCAATAAAAGAGTATATTCTATATTGAGTTTTGGATGGAGCGGTAGAGCAAAAGACTGGCAACGTTTTGAAGAAGTATCTTTAGTACTTGCAGGTTTAGCTACTCCGTTGGTACTTTCTGTACACACTATTGTATCTATGGACTTTGCTACTTCGGTAGTTCCAGGATGGCATACTACTATCTTCCCTCCATACTTTGTTGCTGGAGCCGTTTTCTCTGGATTTGCAATGGTAAACACTTTGTTGATCATTATGAGAAAAGTTTCTAACCTTGAAGCATACATCACTATTCAACATATCGAATTAATGAATATTGTAATCATGATTACAGGATCTATTGTGGGTGTTGCTTATATTACTGAGTTATTTGTGGCTTGGTACTCAGGAGTAGAATACGAACAATATGCTTTCTTAAACAGAGCAACTGGTCCTTACTGGTGGGCATATTGGTCGATGATGACTTGTAACGTTTTTTCTCCACAATTTATGTGGTCTAAAAAATTAAGAACAAGTATCATGTTCTCTTTTATTATTTCAATTGTAGTAAATATTGGTATGTGGTTTGAGCGTTTCGTAATTATCGTAACTTCATTACACAGAGATTACCTTCCATCTTCTTGGACTATGTTCTCTCCAACATTCATTGATATTGGTATTTTCACTGGAACTATAGGATTCTTCTTTGTATTATTCTTATTGTATGCTAGAACATTCCCTGTAATTGCTCAAGCAGAGGTTAAAACAATTTTGAAATCTTCTGGTGAATATTACAAAAAGAATAGAGAAAAAGAAGATAATAATCATTCAGATAAACATTAATAGTTGTTATGAGTAGTAATAAATTTATACACGCTATATACAATGATGATGATATTTTGATGGATGCTGTAAAGCAAACCAGAAAAGCACATCACCATATTGAAGAAGTTTTTACTCCATTTCCTGTTCACGGATTGGATAAAGCAATGGGTTTGCCATCAACTAGATTAGCTATTTGTGCTTTCATCTACGGATGTATTGGACTTACAGTTGCTACAACAATGATGGATTATATTATGATTCAAGATTGGCCACAAGATATTGGAGGAAAACCAAGTATGAGTTATATTCAAAACATGCCTGCATTTGTGCCGGTTATGTTTGAGATGACAGTTTTCTTTGCTGCTCACTTAATGGTTATTACTTTTTATATGAGAAGTAGATTATGGCCATTTAAACAAGCTGAAAATCCAGATGTAAGAACAACAGATGATCATTTCTTGATGGAAGTAGCTGTAAATAATAATGAAGAAGAATTGACTTCTTTCTTAAAAAATACAGGTGCAGTTGAAGTTAAAGTAATAGAAAAGCACTAGACAGACATGAAAAGTTTATTAAAAACAGCAGTAGTATTAGGGATATTAATATCTTTCTCATCATGTAAAGATAATAATTATCCAAACTATCAGTACATGCCAAACATGTATGAATCGGTTGCTTATGAAACGTATTCAGAGTCAACTGCATTTAATTCTCCAACAGGATTACATGGAAAAGAAGGACAATTACCACCTGATGGAACTATTAAAAGAGGTTATGTTCCTTATGAGTTTGCAAATACTCCAGCAGGATATGAGGCAGCTAAATTAAATTCGAAATCTCCTTTAGATCCAGCAACTATAGATATGAAAAAATCGCAAGAGCTTTTTGAAATCTATTGTGCTATTTGTCACGGAAATACTGGTGACGGAAAAGGAAAATTAGTTACTCAAGGAAAATTTTTAGGAGTTCCTAATTATAAAGACAGACAAATTACAGAAGGAAGTGTAAACCACGTTATTAACTTCGGATTAAATTCTATGGGTTCTTATGCGAATCAATTGAACCAAACTGAACGTTGGATGGTGGCAGCTTATGTAATGAAGCTAAAAGCGCAATAATAAAGTAGAACAAACAGATTCTTATAGATATGTATACATTTTCAAAAAAATTAAAAACCACTGCACTTATTCTAATGATTTTAGGATTAGTTGGAATTGTGTATGGTTTTTTATCTGCTCCAAAAACTATAGAAGAAGTAGAAAAAATAGTTGCTGAAAGTCATCATGAAGGTCATAGTATTGAAGCTACAAATCATGATGCACATAAGGTTGTAACCATGCCATCAGAAGAAATTAAAACTGCTGAAGTAAAAAAAGATTCTGCTACAAGTACTACAGATTCTGTAAAAGTTACTGCTGCACCTGTCATTGAAAAAAAGGTTTCGACTAAAGATACTAAAGATGAAGAAGCTAAAGAGAAGAAAGAGCATGCTGAACATGTTTTTCATCAATTGCAAAATAAACCATGGTCTGCATTGTATTTAGCTTGTATATTTTTCATGCTAATATCATTAGGAGTTTTAGCTTTTTATGCTATTCAACAAGTGGCTCAAGCAGGTTGGTCACCAGTTTTATTTAGAGTTATGCAAGGAATAACAGCCTACTTACCTGTAGGTTCAGTACTATTCTTTATTCTTCTTGTTGTTACAGGAACTCATATGTTTGAATCTAATAATCTTTTTGCTTGGATGGCAAAAGGGATTACTCAAAAAGGAAGCCCAAACTATGATGCAATGATTGCTGGTAAATCGGGTTATTTGAATTTTGCTTTTTGGATTTCAAGAGCTGCTATTTTCTTATTAGGTTGGAATTTATATAGATATATCTCAAGAAAAAACTGTTTGTCTCAAGACGAAGCTGCTGACAACACTTTCTATAAAAAGAATTTCAAATTATCTGCAGCATTCTTAGTATTCTTTATTGTATCCGAATCTATTATGTCATGGGATTGGTTAATGTCATTTGATCCACATTGGTTCAGTACTTTATTTGGATGGTATGTATTTGCAAGTTTCTTTGTAAGTGCTATTACTACAATTTCTATGGTCACTCTATATTTAAAATCTAAAGGTTATTTAGAAAACGTAAATTCTAGTCATATTCATGATTTGTCTAAATTCATGTTTGGTTTTAGTGTATTCTGGACTTATTTATGGTTCTCTCAATTCATGTTGATTTGGTATGCTAACATTCCAGAAGAAGTTACTTATTTTAAAATGAGAATTGAGTTTTATAACTTGCCATTCTTTGGCGCAGTTATTATGAACTTTGTGTTTCCAATTTTAGTTCTTATCAATACTGATTTCAAACGAATAGCACCAATTATTGTTGGAGCTGGAGTTGTGATATTATTTGGTCACTATATTGATTTCTTTAATATGATTATGCCTGCAACGGTAGGAGAACATTGGTTCATTGGCGTATCTGAGATTTCATCTGTATTATTCTTTTTAGGATTATTTATTTATGTTGTATTTACTGCTTTGACTAAAGTTCCACTTACACCAAAACGTAATCCATTTATAGAAGAAAGTAAACATTTTCATTATTAATATTTAAAATAAACAACAAATGACAGGTTTATTAGTACTTCTTGTTTTAGTTTTATTAGCAGTTGCATTGTGGCAACTAACTAAGATTTTTGATTTAACTCAAGTTGGCAACACATCTGGGAATACTCAGGTAGCTGACGATAACGATAATAAAGTTAATGGTTATTTACTATTTGGGTTTTTAGGTTTTATCTATGTTATAACAATATATTGTTTCATATATTATGGTAAACTTCCTTTAATGGATAATGCAGCATCTGTACATGGGAAAAGTGTTGACAGATTGATGTGGATTTCAATGGGTCTTATTTTTACTGTTCAAATCATTACACAAGCTTTATTGCATTACTTTGGCTTTAAATACAGAGGTAAGAAAGGACAAGTTGCTGCGTATTTTTCTGACAATAATAAGTTAGAGTTTATTTGGAGTTCTATTCCAGCAATTGTTTTAGCAGTTTTGATTTTCTTTGGTTTATATTCATGGACAGACATTATGTTCGTTAACGAAAAAGTTGAAAAGCCAATAGTTATTGAAATTTATGGACAACAATTTAAATGGACCGCTAGATATTCAGGTAAAGATAATGTACTTGGTAAAGCTAATGTTAGATTGATTGAAGGAGTAAATGCTCTTGGAGTTGATTTAGCTGATCCTAATGCTCAAGATGATATTGTTACTGATGAAATTCATATTCCTAAAGGAACTAAAGTTCTTTTTAAATTGCGTTCTCAGGATGTATTACACTCTATGTACATGCCTCATTTTAGAGCTCAAATGAATTGTGTTCCAGGAATGGTTACTCAATTTGCGTTTACTCCATCTATGACTACAACTGAGATGAGAGAAACTAAAGAAATGACTGAAAAAGTTGCAAATATCAATAAAATAAGAGAGGAAAAAAGTAAAGAATTAGTAGCTGATGGTAAAACAGCTTTAGATCCTTATACTTTTGATTACCTTTTATTGTGTAATAAAATTTGTGGAGCTTCTCACTATAATATGCAAATGAAAGTAGTTGTTGACACACCTGAAGATTATGCAAAATGGTTGAATGGTAAAACAACATTAGTTCAGAGTGTAAAGAATGCTGCTGCTGATGCTGCAAAAGCTAAAGGCGGAGAAGCAAATTCTGTTAAAACAGATTCTGCAACTGGAAAAAAAGATACTACTGTTGTGGCAGTAGCCGAAGCAACAATGAATACTAAAAAATAATATATTTTCTATAATATGAGTCAAGCACACGATAATCACGCAATCGATCATCACGAAGATCACCACCATCATAAAGACACGTTTATTACTAAATATATATTTAGTATTGACCATAAAATGATTGCCAAACAATATCTTCTAACAGGTATTTTTATGGGTATCATTGGTGTTGGAATGTCTTTGCTTTTTAGACTTCAATTGGCTTGGCCTGAGCAGTCTTTTAAAGTGTTTAGTTTCTTTTTAGGAGAAAAAATGGCTCCAGGCGGAGTAATGACAAACGAAGCTTATTTGTCTTTGATTACCATACATGGAACCATAATGGTATTTTTTGTACTTACCGCTGCTTTAAGTGGAACTTTTAGTAATTTGCTTATCCCATTACAGCTTGGTGCTAGAGATATGGCCTCAGGATTCCTGAATATGATATCTTATTGGTTATTTTTTCTTTCTAGTGTGGTAATGGTTTCTTCTTTATTCATTGAATCTGGACCTGCTTCTGCTGGATGGACAATATATCCACCCTTAAGTGCCTTACCTCAAGCTATTGCTGGTTCAGGCCTTGGAATGACACTTTGGTTGGTATCCATGGCTATATTTATTGCAGCCTCATTAATGGGTTCTCTTAATTATATTGTTACCGTTATTAATTTAAGAACTAAAGGAATGTCCTTAACAAGAATGCCACTTACAATTTGGGCTTTCTTTGTAACAGCTGTAATTGGTGTAATTTCATTCCCTGTTTTATTATCAGCTGCTTTATTATTGATAATGGATAGAAGTTTTGGAACCTCTTTCTTTTTGTCAGATATTTATTTAGCTGGTGAGGTATTAAATTATCAAGGTGGTTCACCTGTATTGTTTGAGCACTTATTTTGGTTTTTAGGTCATCCTGAAGTATACATCATTTTATTACCTGCATTAGGAATTACTTCTGAAGTTATTGCTACAAATGCACGTAAACCTATCTTTGGATATAGAGCGATGATTATGTCTATTCTAGCAATTGCATTTTTATCAACTATTGTTTGGGGACACCATATGTTTGTTTCTGGTATGAATCCATTTTTAGGTTCTGTATTTACCTTCACAACTTTGTTAATTGCTATTCCTTCTGCTGTGAAAGCCTTCAATTATATTACAACTTTATGGAAAGGTAATTTACAATTAAACCCAGCCATGTTGTTCTCGATAGGTTTAGTTTCTACTTTTATTACTGGTGGATTGACAGGAATCATTTTAGGAGATAGTACTCTTGATATTAATGTTCATGATACTTATTTCGTTGTAGCTCACTTCCATTTAGTAATGGGTATTTCTGCGCTTTACGGAATGTTTGCTGGTATCTACCATTGGTATCCAAAGATGTTTGGTAGAATGTTAAATAAAACATTAGGGTATGTTCACTTTTGGGTAACAGCTGTTTGTGCTTATGGTGTATTCTTCCCAATGCATTTTATTGGTATGGCTGGTTTGCCGAGACGTTATTATGAAAATACAAACTTCCCACTTTTTGATGATTTGCAAAATGTGAATGTTGTTATTACTGTTTTCGCTCTGATTGGTGGCGCTTTTCAATTAGTTTTCATCTATAATTTCTTTGTTAGTATTTTTTATGGTAAGAAAACGGTTCAAAATCCATGGAGATCTAATACTCTTGAATGGACTGCACCAATTGAACATATTCATGGTAACTGGCCTGGAGAAATTCCAGAAGTTTATAGATGGCCTTATGATTATAGTAAACCTGGGCATGATGAGGATTTTGTACCGCAAAATGTACCTATGAAACCTGGAGAAGAAGTCCTTCATCACTAGTATTTGATATAACAAAAAAAGCCTTTCCAACAGAAAGGCTTTTTTGTTATATCAAATTTAAATGTCATTTATTTCTAGCCTAGCTTTACTTATTTTACTTTTACTAAGTGATTTTGGGTACAACATTATTTTAGAAAATTGAGCCATAGGTACTTTCAATAATTAATTGCTCTATATTTTATTGATATTATTTTTAAGAGAAAATATTTTTAAAAGCAAAAGGTGTATTAAATTCGTTTAATACACCTTTATAATATTTGCCTTTTTTTTAAGTGATGTAAGGTTCCTAACACTCTAATTTTTCACAATCTTTTTAGTGATTGTCTCATTCTCATTTTGGATAGTAATTAAATATATACCGTCGGATAAAGAAAATGGAATCTCTAAGGTACCTTCAATAGTTTGATTGTTTAAATTAAATATTGTTTTGCCTAAAACATCAGTAATTGAAATGTTAGCATTTTCAATTGCAACACTAGAATTAATTTCTAACTTATTTTGTATAGGATTTTTAATCAAAATCGAATTAGTAAGAGTTTGGTGTACAATAGATAGAGGAGTTGTTGTAGGATATTTTTCAATAGTAGTATCCGTTTGATTGATTGACATTAAAGGAACGACAGCACTCGTTGTAACGCTTCTAAAAACAAAATCACTTGTTGAAACAGTCGGGTCAAAATAAGTGTAACTAGTTTGTGTAACCGTTCCAACATTTGAGAATAGACTATAATTCAATGAAATGTTTAGTACGTTTTTCATACGAGTAACACTACCTGAATAGCCACCATTACCAGCATCATTTAAAGTTAAAGTTCCATAAGCATCAACAGAAGTAGTTAAAGTGCCTGTAAATGTTCCAGAGTACGTACCATAGACATAATTTCCGGCAACATTACTATCACTATTCGTGTAACCGTAAACCATCGGGAAAGTTCCAATAGTTGCATTATTAGTTGAGAAGTTTGCGGTAAGCCCTGAAGTATTTAAACCCGTTATTGAAACAACTCCGGTCAAATTTTTAGTATAAAGATAACCTGTGTTTACCGTAGTTCCTTGAGTACTTGTAGAAACAATATCAGTTGTAGTTCCAGGATATGTTGTTAATTCTTGTGAGGTTGGAGTGGTATAAGTATGTACAGAATTACCTAAAGAAAGCATTTGACTAAAGTTCCAAGTTTGATTGGCGCCCGTCGGACTGTGATCTAGAGTACTAGCGGAAGTAAGTAATAAGAAATTAGAATTGTTAGCTCCATAAAAAGTATTTATAGTACTTTGAGAAAAGCCTAACGTTGTAATTAAAATAGATGAAAAAAGTAATTTTAGTTTCATGATTCTTTTATTTAAAATATATTGTCAAATATATAAAAAATTAATATTCAATCTAATAAAAAAGTCCAAACTGTAAATTTGGACTTTAATAATATTTTTTATTTTGACTATTCTCCTAAAAATGGATATCTATAATCTTCTGGAGTTACAAAAGTTTCTTTAATTGTTCTTGGAGAAATCCAACGCAATAAATTTTGCATTGAACCTGCTTTATCATTTGTCCCCGATGCCCTTGCTCCACCAAACGGTTGCATCCCTACAACGGCACCAGTTGGTTTGTCATTGATATAGAAGTTTCCAGCGGCGTTTTCTAAAGCTTTTGTAGCCTCAACAATAGCATATCTATCTTGACTGAAAATAGCGCCTGTTAAAGCATATTCAGAGGTTCCATCAACTAAAGCTAATGTTTCACTCCATTTTGCATCTTCATAAACATAAATGGTAATAACTGGCCCGAAAAGCTCAGTTTCCATAGTAGTATATTTCGGATTACTAGTTACAATAACTGTTGGCTCTATAAAGTACCCTTTTGATTTATCATAATTTCCGCCAAGTATAACTTCGGCATCATTATCTTTTTTTGCTTGGTCGATAAAACCAGCTAATTTGTTGAACGAACCTTCATGAATAACAGCTGTAATGAAATTTGAGAAATCTTCTGGACTTCCCATCTTCATTGAATTTACATCAATAATCAATTGTTCTTTAACGGCAGGCCATAAACTTTGAGGAATATATGCTCTTGAAGCTGCAGAGCATTTTTGTCCTTGAAATTCAAATGCACCACGTGTAATTCCAGTAACTACTTGTTTTACATTTGCTGATGGATGCGCAACGATAAAGTCTTTTCCTCCCGTTTCACCAACTATTCTTGGATAGGTTTTATACGAGTGAATATTTTCCCCTATCTTTTTCCATATTTCTTTAAAAACAAAGGTGGAACCAGTATAGTGAACTCCAGCAAAATCAGGCGATGCCAAAACAGTATCGGTAATCATGACAGGGTCACCAAAAACTATATTGATAACACCATCAGGAACTCCTGCTTCTCTGAAAACATCTATAATAATCTTTGCAGAAAAAACTTGACTATCACTTGGTTTCCAAATTACAGTATTTCCCATTAATGCAGCACTTGCAGGAAGATTTGCAGCAATGGCTGTAAAGTTAAAAGGTGTAATTGCATAGACAAAACCCTCTAGAGGTCGATATTCAACACGATTCCATATATCGGAAACTGATTTAGGTTGGTCATTGTAAATTTGTGTCATGAATTCAACGTTGTAACGTAAAAAGTCAATCAACTCACAAGATGCATCAATTTCTGCTTGAAAAATAGTTTTTGATTGTGCAATCATAGTCGCTGCATTAATACGGGCTCTATAAGGGCCTGCAATTAATTCAGCTGCTTTCAAAAAGATGGCTGCTCTTTGTTCCCAAGGCATGTTTGCCCATTTTTTTCTAGCTTCTAATGCAGATGAAATTGCTTTCTCTATATGTGATTTTTCGGCCAAATGATAAGTTCCAACAATGTGTTGGTGATCATGTGGCGCTGAAATTGATTTAGTATTTCCAGTTTTGATTTGTTGGGAACCAATGTACATTGGAACATCAATAGTTTCGTTCCACATTTTCTTATAAGCTGCTAAAACAGCTACTTTTTCTGAAGAATTTGGAGCGTATGATTTTACGGGTTCATTAACCGCTTTTGGTACGTGAAAGAATCCTTTAGGCATATTTTTTTAATTTAGCTTCGCTCTTTTCGGGCTTTGCCCTCGAGTGATAATTATTAATTGTGACAATTAGATAATTCAAATTTTGTGAATTATTTTATTTGAAACAAAAGTACAAAGGAAAATTTAAATTTTTGACAATATAAAGAATGAAACTTTGAGGAAAGAGTTTCAATTTTTAGAAAAGAAAATTAATTTAAAGCGTAAGGAGCACTCAATCGAAATGTAGGGACAATAACTTTGAATGTTTTTGTAGAAGTGAAATTAATCATATTAAAAAAACCTCGCATAGCTCCATGTGGGGAAGAAAGCAAACAGCCTGAACTGTAAGTATGCTTTTCACCAGGTTTTAAAACAGGTTTTTTGCCAACTACACCTTCGCCATCCACAATTTCAATATCATTTAAGGAATCAAAAATTTCCCAATGCCGAGAATTTAGTTGAACAGAATCTTTACTATGATTTTCTATAGTTACTTCGTAAGAAAAAGCAAAATGTATTTTATAGTTTTTAAAGTAAGTCCCTTCAAAACTAGTAATTACAGATATTTTTATCCCTCGAGTGATTTGGGTAACCATGATGAAACTTTTTGTAAAGTTACAAAAATATTAAAATAAGCAACTATTTTAATATTAAACAATTATTAATTAATTATGTCTGTTGAAGTTGCAATTCCGTTTCCAATGATTCTGTCATAACGTTGGTTGTTTTCACGGTAATATATTATTGCATGGTAATTATTTTCAGTTTGCCAAAAGTTACCATCAATTGCATTTTCATCATCGACTTTCCCTTTGCTATCAGCAATAGTGAAATTGTAATTAGTGAACCCTTGCTTAATCATCATTGCTTTTTCATAAATACCTTTCTTTTCATTGTAATCCATCTTATTTTCATCTGAAAGAGAATAATTATTAAACATCCCTGTTATGTAAATATTTTTATTTTGAAAAAATGATGGAGCCGATAGTGAAAAATAAATCCAAGCATAATCAGATTCAATTTCATTGTTGTCAGCATTTAATTTATTAATTAGAAAATTCCCATTAATATCTGGCCAATAAGTATAAGGTTTTTCGGCTCGAGGACTGTTCGTGTATAGATAACAACTGTATAATCCACTATTAGTGTCAACATGAATAATACTATTGTTAGCTGCTCTTATGTCCTTGTTTTCAAAATAAAGGTATTCGTTTCCAGCCCAAAATTGAGTTTCAGCATCATATTTATATATCAAGTCATTTCCAATAGTATACATTGGTTTTATGTTCGTAATAGCATTATCAAATTTTCCATTTTGCATTAAAAGTACTTTAATATTTGATAATGGATTTTGAAAGGTTATCGCTTTTGACCTAATGGCAAAATCTAAATTATGTTTGAATTGGATATCTTTATTGTTTCTAGCTCTCTTGATTTGCAGTGGAACAGAAACTAAATCTTCATAAACAATGAATTTTCTAGAGAAAACAACCTCTTTATCATCATTCAAAATGCTAATGATGTAATTCCCACTAACTCTCAATTGGGTTAATTTGTTCGGAAGGGTTACTTTATAATGAGAATAAATTTGAAGCGTATTGAATGAATTGGTGTAATCTTGAATTCTTTGGTCATTAAAGCCTCCAAGATATTCGTTAACGGATAATTGAGATTGACTCCAATCATAGTCAAAATGAGTTATGCGATAATAATAATTGTCTTCAGATCCGTGTAAATCGTCAAATTGCAATTGAAATGTGTCGCCTAATAAGAAAATAGGAACTGCATTTTGTCCATTTTGAATAAAAGAAATGGTCTTGATAAAATAGGGTGGATTTACCTCTTTTTCTTGACTGATTCCTTTTTGAATTGAAAGTAAAAAAATAACTGCAAATATGATTTTTTTCAACATAAACATTTTATTATATAACGTAAATTTAGTAAAAATTATTATCTACAAATTATTTAAAACAAACAGGAATGATTTCTCCTTTTGCCAAACAATATTTCTCTACTAATTCCGGTTTTAGTTTGTTAGTATAATCCTCTTCAACAACTTTGAAACCAATACTTCTCAATTTATCAAAATAATCTCTTCCATAAACACGGACATGGTCGTATTGACCAAATATTTTTGCACGTTCTTTTTGATCAACAATTGAATCATCAGAGAAAGTTGTTGCTCGAGATAAATCTTGGGGAATTTGAAAGATTCCCATTCCGCCAGGTTTTAATACACGATATAATTCTTGCATTGCTTTAGTATCATCTGGAATGTGTTCTAAAACATGATTGCAAAAAATAATATCATATTGGTTGTCTTCAAAAGGCAAATTACAAATATCGGCTTTGACATCAGCTAATGGCGAAAGTAAATCGGTCGTAGTATAATCTATATTACTTTGTTTTTTAAAGCGTTTGTAAAATTCTTGTTCTGGTGCAAAATGCAATACTTTTTTCTTTTCCTTCGCCGTAAAAAAATCTGTTTCGTTTTGCAAATACAACCATAGCAAACGATGTCTTTCTAATGAAAGTGTACTCGGTGAAAGCACGTTGTTTCTTTGATTTCCGTATCCGTAAGGTAAAAACATTCGAAAGCTTTTTCCATCAATTGGGTCAGTAAAACGACTTCCTTTTAAGAGAAATGCTAATATTGGACGAACCACAATACTCAAGCGAATTAATATCGGACGAGGTATAGTGTTTAATATGAACTTGAATATTTTTTTCATTATATTTTTAAAGCTTCTCTCCTAAATTCATCTTCTTCATTACTAACAATTCCTAATGCATCATAAATGTATTTGAAGGTGGATAAAATTTCAGGCTTTCCTTCAATTAAAGCTACATCGTGTTCAAAATGGGCACTTGGTTTTCCATCAGCAGTTAGAATTGTCCAACCATCTTTTAATTGTTTGATGTTTTTAGTTCCCATATTGATCATAGGTTCAATGGCAACAACCATTCCTTCTATAAACATTTTGCCACGACCTTTTTTACCATAATTAGGCATTTCTGGGTCTTCGTGCATTTTTCTTCCTAATCCATGTCCTACAAGTTCACGAACAACCCCATAACCATGATCTTCACAATATTTTTGAATGGCATTACCCACATCTTCTACACGGTTTCCAATTCGGAATTCACGAATACCAACATACAGACTCTCTTTAGTAACTTGAAGCAATTTTTTTACTTCAGGAGCCACTTCACCAATTTCAAAACTATACGCATGGTCACCATAAAATCCGTTTTTTAAGGCCCCACAGTCAACAGAAATCACATCGCCTTCTTCTAAAGGTTTATTTGTTGGAATTCCGTGAACAACTTGTGCGTTAGGGCTCATGCATAATGTATTAGGAAAACCATACATTCCTAAAAAACCTGGCTCTGCACCATGGTCTCTGATGAATTCTTCAGCTAATTTATCTAAATATAAAGTAGTTACGCCTGGCTTAATTACTTTGGCTATTTCGCCTAATGTTTTGGAAACAATTAAGGCACTTTCGCGCATCAATTCTATTTCTTCTCTAGTTTTTGGGATAATCATTTTTTCTAAAATATGACCGCAAAAATACTAATTTAATAATAAACAGTTAACTTGCTAACAAACTAGTTTTTGAAATGGAGTTATTTTATCAGTAAAAGACAAATAATTAGTTGCTGTTAATTTTTCTTTAACTCAGTAGTACAATATATTTGAGATTGGTATTTTTGAAAATTAGAATAAAATATCAAATAGAATTTAATTTTTAAAAATAAAATAATGGCTGAAGAAAAAAAAGAACCTTGGTTAAATTATTTAGCTTTTACAACAATTGTTTTTGCAGTTTGTGCTACACTTTCTACTTTTAAGGGGGGAAGTTTTTCAACAAAATCGGTCTTGAGTCAAGCATTAGCTACCGATAAATGGTCCTACTATCAGAGCAAAAGTATTAAGATGTATTTGAATGAAAATCAAAAGGAAAATTTTGAAATGCAAATGCTTGCTGTTCCTAAAAACAATCCAGAACTTGGATTGGCTTATCAGTCACGAATCGATAAGTATAAGACTAAAGTAAAAAAATATGAAAATGAAAAAGAAGTGATTAAGAAAGAGGCTATTGCTCTTGAATTGGCTAGAGATGAGGCTCAAGTACATTCTAAAACTTTTGGTGAAGCAGTTATTTTTTTGCAAATAGCAATACTATTGTCCTCAATAGCGGCATTGGTAAAAAAGAAGTATTTATGGTATATCGCAAGCATATTGGGAATAATTGGAGTCATACTCTTTGCAGATGGTTTCTTTTTGTTTATTAATGTTGTTTAAATAGTTGAAACTTATTTAAAATTTAGAAATAAGAAGATAAGATGAATATGAGTTTTGTCATATTTTGGAATGGTTTAACGCAATAACTTTGTACAAAAATAAAGGTATGAGTAAATATGTAACCGCAGCAGACGCTGTAAAAGTTGTAAAATCTGGAGATAGGGTTTATCTCCAAGCTGCCGCAGCAGCACCCACTATATTAGCCAACGCACTAACAGAACGCGCTTCTGAATTGCGAGATGTTGAGATTTGTCATTTGCATATTGAAGGAGAAGCTCGGTATGCTAATCCTGATTTGGCTGAAAGTTTTCATGTAAATTCATTTTTTTTAGGGGCTAATGTTCGTCACACATTAAAAGCTGGTAATGGATCTTATACCCCAGTTTTTTTGAGTGAATTACCACATTTGTTTCGTAAAAATGTACTGCCTCTTGATGTTGCTTTCATTCACGTTTCTCCACCTGATAGACATGGTTATTGTTCATTAGGGGTCTCTGTTGAAGCAACTGTTGCGGCAATAGAAAACGCTAAAACAGTTATAGCGCAGGTAAATCCTCAAATGCCAAGAACGTTTGGTGATGGAATTATTCACGTTTCTGAAATTGATTATTTGGTTGATGTTGATGTGCCAATTTACGGGCATGAGCCTGATGCCTTTACCGATGAAGAAGAAAAAATAGGAGGATTTGTCGCTTCTTTAATAGACGATAGAAGTACGCTTCAAATGGGCATAGGGTCTATTCCAAATGCGGCTTTGAGTAAATTAAAAAACCATAAAGATTTAGGATTGCATACCGAAATGTTTTCGGATGGTGTTATTGATTTAATAGAAAGTGATGTCATCAATTGTAATTATAAAGGTACTTTGAGAGGTAGGGTTTTAGCTACATTTTTAATTGGATCCAAACGATTATATGATTTTGTTAGCGATAATCCATTTATTGAAATGAAGGAATCTTCTATGGTAAACGATACAGCTCGTATTCGTAAAAATCCAAATATGATTGCGATTAATTCCGCTATTGAAGTTGATTTAACGGGGCAAGTTTGTGCGGATTCTATTGGACCTCAAATGTATTCTGGTGTTGGAGGACAAATGGACTTTATTCGTGGAGCTTCTTTAAGCCCAGGCGGTAAAGCAATTATTGCTTTACCTTCTACAACCAAAAAAGGAGTGAGCCGAATTGTGCCGTTCCTAAAACAAGGGGCAGGAGTTGTGACCACTAGAGCGCATATACATTATGTAATTACCGAATATGGAATTGCAGATTTGTATGGAAAAACTTTACGACAACGGGCAGCAGAATTAGTGAGAATAGCGCATCCTAACCATCAAGAAGGTATTGAAAGAGAATATTATGATTTATTGAATAAGATGTAAAGAAGATTAATGCATCTTAAATATTAAGACTCTACCATAATAGTTGTTATTTAGGTAGAGTCTTTGATTTAAAACAAAGTTTATTTACATCTTCAATTTTATATCTTTGCAGCACAAGAAAAAAGTATTATGAATAAAGCTGTTGCGGGATTCTCTAAATTATCCAAAGAAGACAAAATAAATTGGATTGCAAATGAATTTTTTTCTGTTCCTAAGGATGCTGTTACGACTATAAAACAGTATTGGAATAGTAATGAAAAGTTGCAACAACTTCATGATGAGTTTATAGAAAACACCATTACTAATTTCTATTTACCAATGGGAATTGCACCTAATTTTTTGGTGAACGGTAATTATTATTCTATTCCAATGGTGATTGAAGAAAGTTCGGTGGTGGCAGCAGCTGCTAAATCTGCTAAATTTTGGAGTACTAGAGGAGGATTTAAGACAACTGTTCTAAATTCGGAAAAAATAGGACAAGTTCATTTTATTTACAAAGGAGATGTCCAAAAACTAGAACTTTTTTTTAAGGAAAATAAACCTAAATTCTTTGCCAGAACTGCAAGCATTACTAAAAATATGCAAAAACGTGGAGGCGGAATTTTGGATATTCAATTAATAAATAAAACAAAAGAATTAGATAATTATTTTCAACTGCATGTTACTTTTGAAACTAAAGATAGCATGGGTGCCAATTTTATTAATTCTTGTTTAGAACAATTAGCCGAAACCTTAAAAGAAGAATCCAACGATTTGATGTTTTTTCAGAAGAAGAAAAAAACATTCAAATAATCATGAGTATCCTTTCTAATTATGTTCCGAATTGTATAGTTCGTGCCGAAGTTTCCTGCCCAGTTGAAGATTTGGCTGAAAAGAAAATAGAAAACCCTAAAGAGTTTGCAGAAAAGTTTGTTCAAGCAGTGAGAATTGCAGAGATAGAACCTTTTAGAGCGGTGACTCATAACAAAGGTATCATGAATGGAGTGGATGCAGTAGTTTTAGCGACTGGTAATGATTTCCGAGCTGTTGAGGCTGGCGTTCACGCTTATGCGTCTAGAAACGGAAGTTATTCGAGTTTGTCTCATGCTACAATTGAAAATGGAATTTTTACTTTTTGGATGGAAATCCCATTGGCATTAGGGACGGTAGGCGGATTAACTTCATTACACCCACTGGTAAAATTGGCTTTAGAAATACTTAATAAACCTTCAGCTCACCAATTAATGCAGTTAGTGGCAGTAACAGGATTGGCACAGAATTTTGCTGCATTGCGGTCACTAACCACTACCGGAATTCAAGAAGGACACATGAAAATGCACCTGAATAATATTCTAAACCAACATCAAGCAACACTAGAAGAAAGGAAATTTATTCATACTTATTTTGAAAACAATTCCATTTCTCATGCCTCTGTTGTGGAGATGATTGAAAACTTGAGAAAGTAGATTTTGATTTAACATTGGATGCTTTAAAGAGTATCATATTTCATGAAAAAAACATTTTACAGCAACGGAAAATTATTGATAACAGGCGAATATGTAGTTCTTGACGGCGCCAAAGCATTTGCATTACCAACAAAATTTGGACAAAATCTCATTGTTGAAGAAGCTGAAAATGGTTCGATTCATTGGAAAAGTTATGATCACGATGGGAGTATTTGGTTTGAAGAGAATATTTCGTTTGTGTCTATTATAGAAAGAAAACAATATGAAGAAATTCATAACATAAAAAACACATTACTAGAAATACTACATGAAGCCTATTTATTAAATTCTAATTTTATTACGTTGTCTAAAGGATATACAATAACTACAGAATTAACGTTCCCTAAATTTTGGGGATTAGGCACTTCATCAACACTAATTAACAATATTGCTCAATGGCTCGAAATTGATGCCTATGAACTGCTTAAAAAGAGTTTTGGAGGCAGTGGATACGATTTGGCGTGTGCCCAAAATGATTCACCAATTATTTATCAATTAGTTAATGATAGTCCAACAATTCAAAACATTGATTTTCATCCAAATTTCACCCAAAATATTTTTTTTGTTTATCTCAATAAAAAGCAAAGTAGTAAGTCGGCAATAGCTTCTTATATTGACAAACAAGGGAACATCCAAAAAACGATTGAAATTATTAATGCAATTACTAAAACCATTGTGAGTGCAACAGAGGCTAAAGAATTTGCATTGGCATTACAAAAACATGAAATTGAAATGAGTAATGTTTTAGAATTACAAACCGTACAAGAAGCTTTGTTTGAAGATTTCAATGGTGTAATTAAAAGTCTAGGTGCTTGGGGAGGTGATTTTGTTTTGGCAATTTCCAAAGATAATCCCACCGATTATTTTAAAGAGAGAGGGTTTGATGTTGTTATTCCTTATCATGAGATGATTTTATAAGCGAATTTCTAAAGGATAAATAAAATAAGCCCGATATTTTATCGGGCTTATTATTATCAAAATTTAATTATAAATTTATTTAAACTTTTGGGAGCAGTCTAAAGTGCATTTGCGCAGCCTTTCATGGGAACTCTTTGCAGAGCTGGGTAGAAAATTTTAGTTCACAATTTATGCAATACTACAGGTACTTTTGGTATAGGTACAGGAATTAGATCTATATCGGTATAACTGCATTGACCATTCCACCATTCTTCCATTCCACCATTAACATAATATTTATAAGTTAACATATTAGCATTGTTTAAATCTCTATACATAAAGACATCTGCTGAAAGACCACATCTTGAGTTTCCACCACTGTAGAAAAATCTTAAGAAATT
>CAIRMK010000237.1 GCA_903879645.1 uncultured Bacteroidota bacterium | reverse complement strand
GCTTATATTGCATCATTTCAGCAATTTTTTTGTCTAATTCTGCTTTAGCCTTTTTGTAAGTTTCTGAACCATCATCTCCTTTTTTGACAATTCGGGTCAATTCAAGGTTTTCATTGGTTGTTTCTCCAAGGAAATTCCACCCATGAACATCATCAACAAATCCATTGTGATCATCATCAATATTGTTCCCTGGAATTTCTTTTGTATTGGTCCAAATCTTCCCTTTTAAATCCTCATGGTCTATATCCAAACCAGAATCAATTACTCCAACGATGATTTTATTTCCTTTTTTCCCTTTGAGAAATTCGGCACATGCTTTGTCAACACTCATTCCGGGTATTGAGTCTTTACTCAAATCTAAATCACTCCAACGTTGTTTTTGGACTTCTGTTAAAGGAGATTTTTTAACATTAAAAGTTTCTGTTCTTTGTTGTGCATTCATTGATGCAAATGCTAATAAAGCAAAAGCAGCAATGTAAATAGGTTGTATTAATTTCATTATAATTCAGTTAATTTGATAATGGGTATAAAAATATTGCTTTTGTAACATTTACCGATAGGATTAACACTAAATTAAGATATCTTCACATCGGAAAACTTCTTTTAGTCTTACTCCTTTTTCTGTTTTTTCAACGGTGATGATTTGGTTATGTGCATCATGTTCTAAAAATAAATAATAATTATTCTCTGCAGCTGCATTCATAAATTTAGCTTTCTCATCCATTGTTAAGAGCGGTCGCGTGTCATAACCCATTACATAAGGAATAGGAATATGTCCTGCTGTTGCTAACAAATCACCACAAAACACAATAGTTTTATTTTGGTATTGGATATGAGGTAACATCTGTTTTTCGGTATGACCATCGGCATAAAAAATCCCAAATCCCAAATCGTCACAGATTCCATAATTACCCTCTGGTCTTTTAATAAAATTTAGCTGACCACTTTCCTGCATCGGAATTATATTTTCATGCAAAAAAGATGCTTTTTCCCTTGAATTGGGTTTGGTTGCCCATTTCCAATGGTTTTCATTAGTCCAATATTTAGCATTTTTGAAGGCTACTTCATAACCTGTCTTGTCTTTATTCCAATTGACACTTCCTCCACAATGGTCGAAATGTAAATGAGTCATAAAAACATCGGTCACATCATTCCGGTGAAAACCATATTTTGCCAAAGATTTGTCTAATGAATTACTTCCCCAAAGCGAATAATAACTAAAAAATTTGTCCGATTGTTTGTTTCCCATTCCAGTGTCGATTAATATTAATCGATTACCATCTTCAATTAACAAACATCTTGCAGCGATATCAATTAGATTGTTTTCATTGGCTGGATTGGTTCTGTTCCAAATAGTTTTAGGAACAACGCCAAACATGGCACCTCCGTCTAATTTGAAGTTTCCAGCTTCAATAGGGTATAATTTCATGACTTAAACTTTTGCGTAAAAATACAAAATAAGCTATTAAAATAAAGTTTCACGGGAATTATATGTTTACTAACATTGACTATATAGTAATTTACTATGTTATAAATACGCTTTATATACGAT
>CAIRMK010000236.1 GCA_903879645.1 uncultured Bacteroidota bacterium | reverse complement strand
AGCCACACAGATAGCATTAGCTTTTTTGCTTAATATTTTATTGGTAATTCCAGGATAAGAATTTTGTTCTTGAATTACTGTTGGAATGTTATTACTGTTGGCAACTTGCAATAATGGTCCGCTTGCAAAACCTCCAGTTCCGATAACGGCATCGGGTTTGAATTTCTTAATGATTTTACGAGATTTGCACAAACTACTTACTAATTTGAATGGAAACATCATATTCTGTAACGTTAGTTTTCGTTGTAAACCTACAATCCATAACCCTTCAATAGTGTATCCCGCTTGAGGTACTTTTTGCATTTCCATTTTATCTTGAGCTCCTACAAATAGGATTTCGCAATCAGGAAAACGCAATTTTAATTCATTGGCAATGGCCACCGCAGGATAAATATGTCCTCCTGTTCCTCCTCCGCTTAATATGAATTTATACTTTTTCATTTTTATTTTCAGCCACTAAGGCGCTAAGTCACAAAGTTTATTTTACTTTTTATTCAAAACGGCTTTCATTGGATTCTCTGTAATAGAGTAATCGTCTTGGTCTTCCATTATTTTATTTTTTATAGAAGCCTTCATTTGATTCACTTTTTCTTGATTTTCATCCTCCTCATCATTTTCTTCTTCATCTTCTTGTAGTTGTTTGTCGATTAGCTTTCTTAACGCCTCTTCACGTTTTTCTTTATCAGCTAATTCTTCGGCAATTTCTTCTTCTTTTTTGGTCACGCTTAAGATGATTCCGATAGCGATACACGTCATCCAGATAGAACTTCCTCCTGAACTTATTAAGGGTAATGTTTGTCCGGTTACTGGCAATAATTCTACTGCAACTGCCATATTAATTAAAGCTTGAAAAACGATTGGAAATCCGAGCCCAACGACGACGAGTTTTCCGAAGAGTGAATTGGCCTTGTGGGCAGCAATTATAAATCGGAATAACAAAAGCATGTATAACCCTAAAATTACTAATGCACCTAAAAGTCCATATTCTTCTACAATAATGGCAAAAATAAAATCGGAAGAGGATTGTGGTAGGAAGTTTTTCTGTACACTCTTTCCAGGCCCAAGTCCATAGACACCTCCAGATGCAATGGCTATTTTAGCTTTTTCTATTTGGTAATATTCGTCTGGATCTTTCGCATTATCATTTTTATTAAAGAAGTTTCCAATACGTTTTTCCCATGTTTGTACACGATTTGGAAAAGCATTTGGAAAAGCTTTAACTACTAAAATAAAAAATGCGAATGACACGATTCCCATTCCAATAATAATTCCGATGTATTTTAATGGGTATTTTCCAATAAAAGTTAACATCGTTACCATGGCAAAAATTAATGCTGCCGTAGAAAAGTTGGCTGGTAATATTAACATTAATGTTATAAAAACTGGAATCCACAATTCGATGAACGACTGTTGGAATGTCGGTTGTGTTTCTCTGGATTTTGATAAATATCGAGCCACGTATACATAAAGAACAATGGCTGCTAAAGTTGATGTTTGAAACGAAACTCCAATAAACGGAATTTGTATCCAACGACTGGCATTGGCTCCTTCAATTACAGTTCCTTT
>CAIRMK010000235.1 GCA_903879645.1 uncultured Bacteroidota bacterium | reverse complement strand
TCCATTCTTTCTTTTGATTCGGTTAAGAGCAAGTGTATTTTTTTTTCCAATTGTTTTCTTCGAAGATTTCTATAGTTCTATTTTTTCAATCAATACATTTCTAACTAGTTGATAAGCTTCTTGTTGGGGGTATTTTTCGGTTGGCCTCAATAGTGCTGTCGTATCGCCTAAGAATTCAGGGTCTTGCATTTTGATTTCCATATTTTCTATAAACATTTTTTGGGTTGGTGGATGGTCAACCACAAATTCCATATATTTTTGATAACAATGCAATAGTTTATTCGTATCTAATTCCGGATGTATGGTTAATGCTTTGTACATATCGTATAAATCTCTGCCTTTTCTTCGTTGGTATAATGCTCGTAATTTTGTTCCTAGCAATTCTTCAAATTCATAGGTTGTGATTTCGCATTTGCCTTGAAACCAAGTAGAATTCACTTCAAATGGGAATTTTTGATAGCCCAAAACAGCAAAATGTTCCTTGCAATTGGTTTCTACTTTTAAACTTAAGTTTTGTACTGGTGCAAACTCTGATTCAAATCTATATACTAATGTATTATTATTTGCTTTTTGTTTTACTTTTGGCTGTCCTAAAAAACCAAGTTGCTCTTTGATTTTATCTATTATTGGTCCAAACGGTTTTGCTGTTATTTGAACTAAGTCAATGTCTTCTGAATACCTTGGTTGTGGTTGTAGGTATAATTTATGCAAGGCAGTTCCACCTCGAAATGCTAAATTTTCTGCTAAATATGGATCTTGAAATATTGCTACCAAAGCTCGACAAATAACCAAATCTTGTTCGACTTGTTCGTTTGTTTGCCACGGAATTGTATTTGACCATTCTGTAATGTATGCTTGTGGAATCACTCTTTACTTTTTTAAAAATCGGTTTCGATTGTTGTATTTATGCTAATTTTCCATCGTTCATCTGTTTCAAAATTGTTTTTTGCACCTGATGCTTTTAAAGGAATTCGGTATAGTTTTTTTTGATGTTCTTGTAATTTTCGAAATATGGTATTTGCTATTTCTTTTTGCTCCAATATATTTTCTAAAATAAAACCTAATCGCTGCCAAGTAGTTACTGGAACTCGATTTATAATTTCGTTAGTTATTTGTTCTGGGTTTATTTTTTCTACTAATTCTTCTAATACTGTTGCTGCTCTGTTGAGTCCACCTATTTTTTTTTCGAACTGAATTAAATCGGTTGCCGTTAATATTGGATTGGACACTTTTAAATATCCCATTTCGGTTTTAATATCAATCAAAAAAATTGGATTAATTTCAGAGATACTTATATAGTTTATTTTTTGTCCTTTTTTTTGAGTTGGTCTTAGTGCTGGTAGTAATGTGAATATAAAAAATTCTTGTGCTTGCTGGTGTGATGCTCCATGAAAAGCAGCAGCGTTTAATAGCCCTACATAATACGGTCTATCCAAGTGCTTCATTAATCCGTCTATATACAAGGATGGAGGCAAAATTCCTTTTGATGTATATTGAGGCGTGATTATTAGATAATATCCTTTAAAAACAGAAATTATATTGCCTTTTTCAGATAACCTATTTAATGCTCGTTTTAAAGCAATAGCAGAATAATTTGGCAATTCTTTTTCAAGAATTTCCAAAGCAAAAGCATTTTTGCCATTGGCTTGTAGTTTTTCTATCCAAGCACGTACCTTTATTTCTTCTGTTTGCTTCATTGTGAAGTAAAATTTTGCGAAAGATACCAAAATTCGGTACTAATCGCAATAATATCATTCATTATTTTGAATTATTTATAGATTTTTCCGATAGTTTAGGCACAATTTAAAGTTAGAGTATTTATTACTTGTTTTGTTGATTGTTTAAAACTGTTTACAATAATACGAAAAAGCAAGTAAAAGTAAAAGAGGGAAATTGAAAAAGGATAGGCAGGATAACCAAAAAAAGGGAAAAAGAAATTTAAAAAAATAAAACTGAAAACTTTTGGATTTAAGTGGCTATTTGAGTGCAAAATGGTTTTAGTGTTTTACTGCTTTGCTTCAGAAGTGTTTAGAGTAACCCGAAAAATAAAAATGAAAAAAATAAAAAATGTTTGTGGTGAAATTTGGTTATCCTGCCTATCCATTCAAAACGATAAAAAAAGGTGCAAAATGCACCCTTTTTTGAAATCTTATACTATATCAGGTGTAACGAACTGGTCGGTAGGTGCAGATAATAGCGACTCAGATGCTTTTGTGATAGCTGCATCTACCGCATTGGGCACAACGAATGTGATGAGAGCACAAAC
>CAIRMK010000234.1 GCA_903879645.1 uncultured Bacteroidota bacterium | reverse complement strand
ACGAAGTAGTGACTTTTTATACTATGTTCAACCAAAGACCCATTGGAAAATACATGTTCGAATTCTGCCAAACATCACCTTGTTGTCAAAATGGAGTGGAAGATTTGATGGATTATACATGTTCTAAATTAGGTGTAAAAGTGGGTGAACCAACTCCAGACATGATGTTTGAAGTCAGAGGTGTTGAGTGTCTTGGCGCTTGTGGATATGCTCCTATGATGCAGTTGGGAGATTTCTACCAAGAGCATTTGACAAAAGAAAAGGTAGATCAGTTAATTACTGATTGTAAAGACGGAAAAATCACTTTACACGA
This sequence comes from uncultured Bacteroidota bacterium, assembly GCA_903879645.1. Taxonomy (GTDB): domain Bacteria; phylum Bacteroidota; class Bacteroidia; order Flavobacteriales; family Flavobacteriaceae; genus Flavobacterium. The sequence continues at coordinate 2,263 of CAIRMK010000234.1, read as the reverse complement.
TAAATAGTATCATGGGAAGAAAAATATTATTAGACAAAATCAACGTTCCAGGTATCAAAACCTATGAAGTATATCGCAAAGAAGGCGGTTATACTTCAGTGGAAAAAGCCCTAAAAAAAATGACTCCAGATGAAGTAGTTGAAGAAGTAAAAACTTCAGGTCTTCGTGGTCGCGGTGGTGCAGGATTCCCAGCTGGAATGAAATGGAGTTTTATTGATAAAAAATCAGGTAATCCAAGACATTTAGTTTGCAACGCCGATGAATCGGAACCTGGAACTTTCAAAGACCGTTACTTAATGGAGTACATTCCTCATCTATTAATAGAAGGAATGATTACCTCAAGTTACGCACTTGGAGCAAACTTATCCTACATCTACATTCGTGGAGAATATATGTGGGTATACAAAATTTTAGAAAGAGCCATCGCCGAAGCAAAAGCTGCTGGTTGGTTGGGTAAAAATATATTAGGTTCGGGTTACGATTTAGAACTTTTTGTTCAAATTGGTGGTGGAGCTTACATCTGTGGAGAAGAAACCGCTTTAATCGAAAGTTTAGAAGGAAATCGTGGCAATCCAAGACTAAAACCACCATTTCCAGCTGTTAAAGGACTTTGGCAAAATCCAACCGTAGTAAATAACGTAGAAACTATATCAGCTGTGCCTTGGATTATCAATAACTCAGGTGCTGATTATGCAGGAATCGGAATTGGTCGTTCAACAGGAACAAAATTAATTTCGGCATCTGGAAATATTAAAAATCAAGGTGTTTACGAAATTGAATTAGGATTATCTGTTTACGAATTCATGAATTCTGATGAATATTGTGGCGGAATGCAAACCGATAGACCACTAAAAGCATTAGTTCCTGGAGGAAGTTCAGTGCCAATTTTACCAGCCAATTTAATTTACAAAACGACTGCTGGTGAAGACCGATTAATGTCTTACGAAAGTCTATCTGATGGTGGATTCGCAACTGGTTCGATGTTAGGTTCTGGAGGATTTATTGTTTATGATGACAGAGCTTGTATTGTTAGAAATACTTGGAATTTTTCAAGATTTTACCACCACGAATCTTGCGGTCAATGTACACCATGTCGTGAAGGGACTGGTTGGTTAGAAAAAGTATTGTGGAGAATCGAAAACGGCCAAGGTCGAGAAGAAGACATTGAGTTGTTGTGGAGCATCCAATCAAAAATTGAAGGAAATACGATTTGTCCTTTAGGTGACGCTGCTTCATGGCCAGTGGCTGCAGCAATTCGCCACTTTAAAGAGGAATTTGAATACCACATTCGTTTCCCAGAAAAAATAAAAAATAGAGATCACTTTGTTGCTGAACCTTTTGAAAAAGTGAAGCATTTAGTAGCAAAACAAGAAATATAAGTCATAAAGTATAAAAGTCTAAAGCCTTAAAGTCAACGAATGTAAGTTCTTTCGACTTTCGACATTAAGACCAAAATAATGAAAGTAACCATAGACGGTCAAGAAATTGAAGTAGAAGCTGGAACAACCATCCTGCAAGCTGCACGTATGATTGGTGGAGAATCTGTTCCACCAGCCATGTGTTATTATTCAAAACTAAAAGGAACAGGCGGAAAATGCCGTTGTTGTTTAGTTGACGTTACAAAAGGTAGTGAAGCCGACCCAAGACCCATGCCAAAATTGGTGGCTTCTTGTATAACTGGTTGTCAAGACGGAATGGAAGTTGCTAGTAAATCTTCTGAAAGAGTAACGGAAGCAAGAAAAGCGGTAACTGAATTCCTTTTAATAAATCACCCTTTAGATTGCCCAGTTTGTGATCAAGCGGGAGAATGTGATTTGCAAAACCTGAGTTTTGAACACGGAAAATCGGAGTCACGTTTTATTGAAGAAAAAAGAACATTTGAACCTGAAAATATAGGACCATACATTCAATTGCACATGAACCGTTGCATTGTTTGTCAACGTTGTGTCGAAGTAGCGGATCAATTGACTGATAAAAGAGTTCATGGTGTATTAAATCGTGGGGATCATTCGCAAATTTCGACTTGTATTTCAACAGCCATAGATAACGAATTCTCTGGAAATATGATTGATGTTTGTCCAGTTGGAGCTTTAACAGATAAAACGTTCCGATTTAAATCGAGAGTTTGGTTCAATAAACCATTCAATGCACATAGAGAATGTACTACTCCAGGTTGCTGTGGAAAAACTACCCTTTGGATGTTTGGAAACGAAATTCAAAGAGTTACAGCTCGTAAAGACGAATACCACGAAGTAGAAGATTT
>CAIRMK010000233.1 GCA_903879645.1 uncultured Bacteroidota bacterium | reverse complement strand
TGGTTCGATTTAAAAGTCCGCAGTATTTATAATAAATATGTGTTATGAATAATTGTTTAAATTGTGGAAAATTGGTAAAAAATAAATTTTGCAATATTTCTTGTCAAAATGAGTATCAAAATACTCAAAAAAATGATAAGAAATATGGTAAGTTTGTCAATTATCAAGTTAAATGTATTTCATGTAATAAATTTTTTATTGTAAATGAACGTGAAAAATTACATCCGCAGAAAGAAAAATATTATTGTTCACGAAGTTGTGCAAATAAAAGAAAACATTCGCAAATAACTAAAGACAAACTTTCATTAAAAAATAAAAAGATTAAAATTATTAATTGTGAATATTGTGGAATTGAATTTGAGCAGAAAAAAATAGACCAGAGATTTTGTGGACATTCATGTTCAACCAAATTCAGAATGCCTTTAAAGGGATATGAAAGAATTGGTGGTTTATGCTCAGTAAAATCACAAAATAAAAGAAGTAAAAATGAAATATGTTTTGCAAAATTATGTTGTGATAAATTTAAATCGGTTTTTTGTAATGAGCAAATTTTTAATGGGTGGGATGCAGATGTAATTATTGAAGACCATAAAATTGCAGTATTATGGAATGGTGTTTGGCACTATAAAAAAATATCAAAAAATCATTCATTACTACAAACAGAGAACAGAGATAAATTAAAGGTTAAAGAAATTATTAATTGTGGATATGAACCATATGTTATAAAAGATTTAGGAAAATTTGATAAAGCCTTCGTTATGAAGGAATTTGAAATTTTTGAGAAACACATAGCGGGGTAGAGAAGCGGCATCTCACGAGTCTCATAAACTCGGAATCACAGGTTCGAGTCCTGTCCAACGCTACAAATAGAAGAACTGGTGGTTTTTACAGTAAATTTCACGACAAATGAGAAACATACAAAAACAAAACCAACGAATTTCTTCTAATTTTTTCAAACGTTCTTTAAAATAAAATATGGGGAGATAGTAACACAAAAATACTATCTCAATATTCTCTTCAATGAGAAAACTAATAGTGTTTTCAGTAAAAAATGTTTTGGAAACAAAAATTTGAGGCTCGTAACCTCATCTCCCCACAAGTAATTCCCAGTTGTCCCTGTGGCAACACAAACTTCTGGGTAACGTACAAAGGGAAAACTAAAAGTGTTTACAGTAATACGGTGGTTCAAATCCATCATTGCTCACCAAAAATAGAGCGATTAGACAAGCGGTTAAGTCAAAAGTCAGTTAAACTTTGAATAAAAACAACAAATACTTTTAAAATATTCCCTACGTAATAACCTAACATTTGATGGTTAAAAATGGTTTTTCACAACAGAAGTTGTTGTGTTTTACTAAAAAGAAATAATTACTGTGTCTAAGTTAAGCCAGATTCCAAAAGAATAGGACTTTTTTTCGGCAGTAATAAAAAGAAGAACTTGTTGTGTATACAGTAAATTGAAAAATGTAATGCCCCTCATATGAGAAGGGGCACAAAAGTACCGAAATACAACTAAACTTCTTCTCTTATTTGAGAAGTAGGTGTTTTTCTAAAAGATGAAATGGGTGGGGAATGACGCAGAAATATGCCAACTCACCCATTTTTTGTCTTTTTTTGTTTGATATTAAAATATTATTACTATAATTGCATTTTAATTTAATAATTTCAGACTATGGAAAATTTGGTATTAACACAGAAAATGCTTGTAAGCGTTAAACAATCATTGATTGAAGGTCTTACGATAGCATCAGGCAGCAAAGGCGGTGCAACTTACTATCACAAGGGTGATGAACAAATGAAGGCACTTCAGACAGAAATTCAGAAGATGTACGGACTTTCTAAGGAACTCCCATTGATTATAGCAAGTCAAAAGGGTGTAACCGGACAGTTTGTATCAGAAGTACTTCTAAACGAGTTCAAACATACTCTTAAAGGTGGTGCTTGCAATATCGTTAATCCAATTGACTGGTATGATAATGGTATATCAGATAAGGCAGTTCTTATTGCATTGAATAATCTTGGTGAAAACGGATTACCATATGTATTACGTCTTTTTGTTGATTTAAAAAATGCAAAAGTCAACAACGAAAGGTCAAGAAAAATTATTCTTGGCTTTATCTGGGGTAATAGTAATTTGGAATTTAATGTTTTGAAGTACCGCAATAAGATTGCTAAAATTTTAAGGCATGTTTATGGTCAGAAGAAAACCAGTGTATTGCTTTCAATTGCACGTAAGGCAGTAAATGTTGGTCAGTTTGTTGTAGGAACTGCAAAGGAAATGAAAATTGTTAATGATTGTGTATTAAAATATTTTAATGGCGATGCAAATAAAGCATTCAAGTTATTGCTTTTCTTATTCAAACAAGAAGCAGGTTTGAATTTCGATGAATTCAGTCTTTTAAGAGAATATAAATTGGCAAAACTTGATATTACTGGTATTAAGAATGTTCCAGAAGAAGTTTTACTTGGCTTAGTTTCGTCAGTAAATCACCCACAGTATCATTCAAT
>CAIRMK010000232.1 GCA_903879645.1 uncultured Bacteroidota bacterium | reverse complement strand
TGCTATTTTATATATCACTAAATCAAAAGAACACAAAGCAAAGTCGAATTTTTCCTTACGAAAAGAAGTTCTATTAAAACAAAAACTTAATGTTTTTGAGTTGTTTTTGAACCATATTAATGAAGGGGTTTTGGTATTTAATGATGAAGGTAGTTTGTTGTATTTAAATGGAGATGCATCCAAACGCTTTGGTATTAAAGGGAATAGAATTAGAAAGTTTACCGCTTGGCAATTATTTGAATTTTTTGATTCTCAAGAAGAATGGGAAAACCAAAAAAAAATGATAGCTACTAAAAACAAATTGAAAACTATTTATTACTTGAATGATAGTAGTTCAAATACAATGAATACCTTATCCTTAGCTTTCCATTATCAAAGGATTAATAAGGATGATTTTTATGTAATTACTTATGTTGATATTACGGAATCTAGAAGAGATAAATTAGTAATTAGCGAGCAAAATAATCAAATAAATATTTTCCATAAAAATATTCCTGCGGCTTTATTCCAATTTGTGGTAGAAGAAAATAAAGAAAATTATTTTTCTTATGTAAGTGATTCTTTTTATAATATGTTTGGGTTTTCTATCACGATTGAAGATAAAAATTGGAGTACTTATATTTCAGATTATGCCTTTAACATGCCTCTTTTTTTGGATTTGATGAAAGAGTCAATAAATGAAGGAATAGAATTTAAACATATTGGACGATTTCGTTCTGTTACTGGTGAAATTGTATGGATTGAAATTAATGCTGTTCCAGCCCAAAAAGGGAATTTGCTAGTCTATAATGGATTGGTACTAAATATTACAGAAAGAAAAGAATTTGAACTTGAGAATATCAAAAAAAGAGCTTTTAATGATTCTATTTTGTTTAGTATTCCAGCAGATATAGCCGTTTTTGATAGTCATCATAATTATACATTTATTAATCCTAATGGTATTGCCAATGATGAATTGAGGGAGTGGATGATTGGTAAAAATGATTTTGACTATTGTGCAATGAAAGGGATTGATACAGCCTTAGCTACATTAAGGCATTCCTATTTTCTTAAAGCAATTGAAACAAAACAATCAGTTGATTGGGTAGATGAAATTATAAAAGAGGGAAAGAAGACGTTTGTGTTACGCAGGTTTTCTCCTTTTTTTGTAGATAATGAATTTGCTTATATGATAGGTTATGGAATTGATATTACAGAACTTAAAAGAACACAGTCTATTCTTTCTGAGACACAACGTCAGAATGAATTGATTTTAAAATCGGCTTTAGATGCAATTGTTATTATCGATAAAGATTGGAAGATTATTTTTTGGAATCCACAAGCCGAAGAAATTTTTGATTGGCGTGCCAATGAGGTAATAGGAAATTATCTTTTTAAAACTATTTTTCCACAAAATGATGAGGAACATCAAGAAGAGAAATTGAAAGCCATAACCTCTCTTGATAGTAATCAAATTTTAGAATTATCGGCTTCTAGAAAAGATGGTAAAGAATTTCCAATTGAGTTGATTATTGTTCCTATAGATGATGTTGACAATAGTTTTCATTATTGTGCTTTTATTAGGGATATCAGTAATAGAAAAGAAAAAGAAAATGAAATTGAACGTCAAAACAGAGTTTTAAAAAGCCAAAATATAGAATTGGAGCAATTTACCTACATTGCCTCACATGATTTGCAAGAACCATTGCTTTCTTTGATTAGTTTTTCTAAATTACTTGAAGAAGAATATAATGACAAGCTAGATGAGGAAGGGCAATTGTTCGTTCGATTTATCAATCAGTCTGCTAAAAGAATGCGTTCCCTAATCTCAGGATTAATGGAGTATGCTCGGATTAATAAAAAAGAACAATTTGTACTAAGTGATTTGAACTTTATTATTCAGGAGGTCTTAGATGATTTAAAAAACACAATTACTAAAAATAATGCGCTAATTGAATTTAATACATTACCTATATTGTATTGTCATTCTACTCATATCCGATTATTGTTTCAGAATTTAATTAGTAATGCTATTAAATTTACTATAAATGGAGTTCAACCAATAATTGAGATTTCATGTGTTGAAAGAGAGGTGGATTGGTTGTTTTCAATAAAGGATAATGGAATAGGTATTGATCCTAGAAATGTTGATTATATATTTTTAATATTTAAAAGACTACATAATTATACTGATTTTGAAGGACATGGAATTGGTTTGGCACATTGTAAAAAAATAGTAGACATACACAATGGCGAAATCTGGGTAGAATCAGAGTTAGGAAAAGGAAGTACCTTTTATTTCACAATATCAAAAAAGATTTAAATTAATACACCAAATAGAATTTATTATGAATAAAAAAGTACACACTATTTTATTGGTTGATGATGATTTAGCCATTAATTATTTTCATAAAAGATTACTTTCAAAATCAGAGTTATCAGACGCTATTATTACACTCTACAATGGAGAAGTTGCCATACAAAAGTTGATAGAACAAAATGATTTATTAACGGAAGAGGATGTACTAATAATTTTTTTAGATATTAATATGCCTATAATGGATGGATGGCAATTTCTAGAGGAATATAAAAGAATTAAAAGTTCTTTAAAATTTAAATGCAAGATATTTGTGTTAAGTTCTTCTATCAATCCAGATGATATTAAAAAGGCAGAAAGCAATGTTTTTGTCTCTAAATATTTAGCTAAACCATTGTCTATGGATAATGTTGATTGTATTATAAATGGCTATTTGTAAAAGAAGTATAACTATAACAAGAAGTAGTCAATAAGTAATTGTAGCATTTGAACTAAATTATATTAGAAATATAATATAATGCTTTACATAAACACTATCCCAAGTTTAAAAATGCGTATAACAGACGTAGAATTTTTTTAGTATTTCTTAAAAGATTTTTATTAATGATTAGAACTCCAATTTCTTTTTTCTGAGTTCAAAGTTTTGTCCAAGATATACTTTTCGTACCATTTCATCGGCAGCCAATTCTTCAGGGATTCCCGCCTTTAAAATTCCACCTTCAAACATCAAATAGGTTTTATCTGTGATGGCTAATGTTTCCTGAACATTGTGGTCAGTTATAAGGATTCCGATGTTTTTATTTTTTAATTGTGCTACAATTCTTTGGATGTCTTCAACGGCAACAGGGTCAACTCCTGCAAAAGGTTCGTCCAATAAAATAAATTTTGGGTCGGTAGCTAAACAACGTGCAATTTCAGTTCTTCGTCGTTCCCCGCCAGAAAGTAAATCTCCTCTATTAGTGCGAATGTGTTCTAAACTAAATTCAGCAATTAAACTTTCCATTTTAGCAATTTGCTCTTCTTTTGTATGCTTTGTAAGTTGCAAAACACTTAAAATATTATCTTCAATACTTAATTTTCTAAAAACAGAGGCTTCTTGAGCTAAATAACCAATTCCATTTTGAGCACGTTTGTACATTGGAAATTCAGTAATATTCATATCGTCTAGATAAATATTTCCTGAATTCGGTTTAACCAATCCCACAATCATATAAAAAGAAGTAGTTTTACCAGCCCCATTTGGTCCCAATAATCCAACAATTTCTCCTTGATTTACTTCAACAGAAATTCCTTTTACAACACTTCTACCTTTATAGGTTTTAACTAAATTTTCCGCTCTTAATTTCATAGCTAGATTATCAGATTTTTAGAAAGTTAGATTTTAGACAAATTAACGAATAAACAAATGACCAAGTCAAGGATTTAACAATTATTTATTTTCTTCAAGAGCCTCCCAAAATTCATAGGCCCTTCTCAAATGGGGAATCACAATGGTTCCCCCTACAAGAGTAGCTATTCCCATAGCTTCCATCATTTCTTCCTTTGTAATACCTTCTTTAAAAGAAGTTTCTAAATGATATTTAATACAATCATCACAGCGTAAAACAGTTGATGCTACTAATCCTAAAAGTTCTTTAGTTTTAACATCTAAAGCACCTTCAGTATATGCGTTGGTGTCTAAATTGAAAATTCGTTTTACTATTTTATTATTATCCGCCAATAATTTTTCGTTCATCTTCGAACGATAATCATTGAATTCCTTAACTTGATTGCTCATCTTTTTTTCTTTTTTTAGCTACAATAGCCGCAATAAAAATGCTTACTTCATATAATAATAACAAAGGTATTGACACTATTACTTGACTAGGGATATCGGGTGGAGTCACTATAGCTGCAATAGTTAAGTTGATTACAATTGCTAATTTCCTATATTTTCTTAAAAATTCTGGGCTTACAAGATTTAATTTAGCCAGGAAATAAATTATGATAGGCATTTCAAAGACTAATCCACTTCCTACTAAAGATGTTTTAACCATACTTACATAAGAATCAACTGTAAATTGATTGACGATACTTTTACTTACATTAAACGTTCCAAAGAAGTTGATGGAAAGAGGTAAAACAACATAATACCCAAAAAGAACGCCAATAAAAAATAGGAGAGAAGATATTACAATGAAAGATCCTGCATGTTTTCTTTCGTGCTCATACAGTGCAGGACTAATAAATTTCCAAATTTGCCATAATATATAGGGAAACGATAGAATAAATCCTGCTGTAATTAACGTCCATAAATACATTGAAAATTGCCCGCCAACTTCTGTGTTTTGAATGATAAATTTAAATTCAGTGGCACAAGCATAACTATCATCAACTCCAAAATAATGAGTTAATTCACAAAAAAATCTATAAGTAACAAAACTTGGATCTTTTGGGCCAAAAATAATGGTATCAAATATAAAACCATCTATAAAATAACAAGCACAAGCTAAAATTATAATTGCACTTGTACTTCTTACTAATAGCCATCTTAAATCTTCGAGATGATCCATAAAGGACATTTCCTTCATTTCTTTCTTTGCCATTATACGATTCCTTCTTTTAAAATATCATGCAAATGAATTACTCCTTTATATTCTCCATTGTCTACAACGACTAATTGTGTGATAGAAAAATCTTCCATACTATTTAAGGCATCAACAACCATATCATTTGATTTAATAATTTTTGGATTAACTGTCATGATGTCTTTTGCAGTGAGTCCTGAAATAGTTTCGGTTTTGTTTAACATTCTTCTGATGTCACCATCAGTAATAATTCCAACAACTTTATTATTTTCTATGACTGCAGTCACACCCAAACGTTGTTCAGAAATGGTTACAATCACATTTTTTATACTAGAATCAGGACCAACCATCGGCTTGCGTGAAGCATCTAGCATATCCGTAACTCTTAAAAGCAATTTTTTACCAAGAGCTCCACCAGGATGGTATTTAGCGAAATCTTCTGGAGTGAAATTTCTCATTTCCATCAAGCAAACCGCGATAGCATCACCCATTACTAATTGTGCTGTAGTGCTATTTGTAGGGGCTAAATTGTTTGGGCAAGATTCCTTTTCAACAAAGGTGTTTAAAGTATAATGAGCTTCTTTTCCTAAAAATGAAGTAATGTTTCCTGTAATTGCAATTAATTTATTGCCGAATCTTTTTAATAGGGGCACTAAAACTTTTATTTCGGGACTGTTACCACTTTTAGAAATACAAATCACAACATCATTATCTTGAACCATGCCTAAATCGCCATGAATTGCCTCCGAAGCATGTAAAAAAATAGAAGGGGTACCAGTTGAATTTAGTGTAGCAACTATTTTCTGCGCTATAATAGCACTTTTACCAATTCCAGTTACAATTAATCTTCCTTTGGTATTATAAATTAATTGAACTGCTTCAACGAAGCTAACGTCAATAAAATCAGTAAGTTTTGCTATGGATTGGCTTTGTGAAAGCAAGGATTTTTTAGCCGATTCAATTATATTTTCTTTAGTTATCAAAATAGATTTGGTATAAAATTTGTATGAATAAAAGAAAGTTGTATATTTATGGTTGCAAATTTATGTAAAAATACTATTAAGTAAGAATGAATTCAAACGAAATTGACATACACAAAGAATTAAAAAAATATTTTGGTTTTAACCAATTTAAAGGATTACAAGAACAAGTAATTAAAAGTATAGTTGCAAAAGAGAATACTTTTGTTATTATGCCAACAGGTGGGGGAAAATCACTTTGTTATCAACTGCCTGCATTAATTCAAGAGGGAACAGCAATAGTAGTTTCTCCTTTAATTGCGTTAATGAAAAATCAGGTTGATGCGATTAGAAGTTTATCTTCAGAAAATGGAATTGCACATGTGTTAAATTCGTCATTAACTAAAACCGAAATTAATCAAGTTAAAAAAGATATCGTCTCTGGAATTACAAAACTGTTATATGTAGCCCCAGAATCACTCACTAAAGAAGAATATGTGGAATTTCTTAAAAGTGTTCCGATTTCTTTTGTGGCTATCGACGAAGCACACTGTATTTCGGAATGGGGTCATGATTTTAGACCTGAATATAGAAATTTAAGAACAATTATTAAACATTTAGGTGATGTTCCTGTAATCGGATTGACAGCAACGGCAACTCCTAAGGTACAAGAAGATATTCTCAAAAATTTGGACATGTCCGATGCAACTACTTTTAAAGCATCATTTAACAGGCCTAATTTATATTATGAAGTACGTACAAAAACAAAAAATATTGAATCAGATATCATCCGTTTTATTAAACAACATAAAGGGAAATCGGGTATTATTTATTGTTTGAGTCGTAAAAAAGTAGAAGCAATTGCAGAAGTGCTCCAAGTTAATGGAATAAGTGCAGTGCCATATCATGCTGGGTTAGATGCTAAAACTCGAGCTAAACATCAAGATATGTTTCTCATGGAAGACGTAGATGTTGTAGTCGCTACGATTGCCTTCGGAATGGGAATAGATAAACCAGACGTTCGTTTTGTAATTCATCATGATATTCCTAAATCATTAGAAAGTTATTATCAAGAAACGGGTAGAGCAGGTAGAGACGGAGGAGAAGGACACTGTTTAGCGTATTATTCCTATAAGGATGTAGAAAAATTAGAAAAATTCATGTCTGGGAAACCAGTCGCTGAACAAGAAATTGGCTTTGCATTGCTACAAGAAGTTGTCGCTTATGCAGAAACTTCAATGTCTCGCAGAAAATTCTTATTGCATTATTTTGGAGAAGAATTTGATAGCGAAAGTGGAGAAGGAGCTGATATGGATGATAATGTTCGTAACCCTAAAGTCAAAATTGAAGCACAAGATAATGTTGTCAAACTTTTAAAAGTGGTACGCGACACTAAATATTTATATAAATCCAAAGAAATCGTTTATACTTTAATTGGAAGAGTTAACGCAACCATAAAAGCACATCGAACGGATACTCAGAGTTTCTTTGGCTGTGGAAAAGATCAAGAAGAACGATATTGGATGGCATTAATTCGCCAAGTTTTAGTTGACGGATTATTAAGTAAGGATATAGAAACCTACGGGATTTTAAAAGTTTCTGAAAAAGGACATGACTATATTGATAATCCAACTTCATTTATGATGTCGGAAGATCATGAATACAATGAAGCAGAAGACGATGCAATTGTTACAGCTGCAAAATCAACTGGAACGGCTGATGAAGCAATGATGGTGATGCTGCGTGACCTACGTAAGAAAGTTGCTAAAAAATTAGGAGTTCAGCCATTTGTAGTTTTTCAAGATCCTTCTTTAGAAGATATGGCTTTGAAATATCCAATTACCATGGATGAGTTAATAAATATTCATGGAGTAGGGGAAGGAAAGGCAAAAAAATACGGAAAAGAATTCATCGAATTAATTAGTCGATATGTGGTTGATAACGATATTATTCGCCCTGATGATTTGGTTGTCAAATCTACCGGAGCAAATTCAGCCAACAAATTATACATCATTCAAAATATCGATAGGAAACTCTCTCTAGAAGATATTGCATCTGCTAAAGGAATGAAAATGGATGATTTGTTGAAAGAGATGGAACAGATAGTATATTCTGGAACCAAATTAAATATTAAATATTGGATTGATGAAATGCTAGATGATGATCAACAAGAAGAAATTCATGATTATTTTATGGATTCTGAATCCGATAATATTGAAGCGGCACTGAAAGAGTTTGATGGAGATTACGATATTGAAGAATTACGCCTAATGCGCATAAAATTTATTAGTGAAGTAGCAAATTAAAAAGTAAGGATGTTTCGACATCCTTTTTTTATTCAAATAATTCTCCGCGATGTGGTTTTAATGCGTCTCGGGTTTGAATCATATTTTCATCAGTTACCACCATAAAAGCGATAGCATGCAGGTCATTCAAACATTCAAATCCAGTAATAGTAATGGGCAGTTGTTCCATAGCAATATACTCTTTTAAATGAATTTCATGATGTTCCGCTATTTTGGCTGAAGTTGGACCACGAAAATCCCAAATTAACTTTATTTTTCGCATATTATTTTTTGAGAGTAAAGATTAAAATATTGGCCAAAGATAATCTTGTTCTCTATTTTCTATCACTTTTTATAAAAAATTTCACTTTTATTTTTTTTTAATACACTATTTTTGACCATTAGAATACTTAGAAGTCCTATGAGCTTTTTGATTGGAGCAACTTCTTAATTAGAAACTATAAATGATTTGTTTATGAATAAATTTTTATTAGCTATTGTTTTTTGTTTTTCAACATTTTATGCTACTTCGCAAGCAGGGTACGAAATAACAATCAATTTAAAAAATTGTAATGATTCTATTGCCTACCTTACGTATTATCAATTTGATAAAACGTATATTAAAGACACTTGTACTCATGTCAAAAACGGAAAATTTATTTTTAAAGGTAAAGGAAAATTAGAGAAAGGAATATATTCTCTTGTAAGCCAACAAAAAAGTATCTACTTTGATTTTTTTGTTGATGATGCAACTCAAAAATTAGAACTAAAAAATGATTTAGGTGTTGCGAATGTTCATGGATTAACAGCGGTTAATTCTCCTCGTGAAAGTGAGTTTTTAGATTACATTAAATTTATAAGTAAACAAAACAAAGAATTTGTAGCGTATAAGAATGGAATCAAATTGGCTACAAAAAAAGACACCCTTCATTTAAATGAAAAACAGAAAGAATTTGACAAAACGATTCAAGAGTACGAAGCTGTATTTTTGGAAAAAAATAAAGGGAGTTATATAGGCGATGTACTTAATTTAAAAATGGATAAAGTATTGAAAGATATTCCCAAAGCCTCTAATGGTCGTCCAGATAGTTTAGCAGTTTACAAATTTTACAAAAAGCACTATTGGGATAATGTTGATTTTAAAGAGGATGCTACAATGAGAAACCCATTTTTCTTTTCTAAATTGAAAAAATATTTTGAATCAGTAGTTGTTACTCATCCAGATTCAGTAAGCGTTGAAGTGGATAAAATAATGGATAAAACCAAAGAAGGGAGTTTGCTTTATAAATTAACACTAGCTCATCTGACCTATACGTATGAAACTTCCAATATAATGGGATTTGATAAGGTATTTGTTCATATCATCGATAAATATTTCAAGAGCGGAAAAGCCTCAGGGATTTATGATGACGAGAGTGTAGTGACAAAAATTATAAAACGGGCAGATTTGTTAAGGCCTCTTTTGGTTGGCTCCATTGCTCCTGATTTGTCAATGATTAAGGCAAAAGACTATGAAGTGATGAAAAAAATGGGGTTTGAATCGGCTAAGACTAGTGATGAAGTTACCAAAGTGTTTTACGCCAATGCTAATGAGATAAATAAATTGTTTTATCATCTTCATTCAGTTAGTGCAGATTTTATAATTTTAGTTTTTTGGGATGTTGATTGCGGGCATTGTCAAAAAGAAATTCCTAAATTAATAGATTTGTATAATCAACTTAAAAAAGAGAATAAAGATGTTAAAGTCTTTAGTGTTTACACCTTACATGAAGGAGATAAATACCTTAAATATATCGATGAGAAGAAACTTAATGATTGGATAAATGTTTATGATGGAGCACATTATAATAATGTGATTGAAAAATATGATGTCTATTCTACTCCTGTGATTTATGTTTTAGACAAAAATAAAGTGATTAAAGCGAAACGAATTGGCGTAGAGCAGATTGAAAATGTTATCAAAGAAATGGAAAAGGAATACAAATCGAAATAGCGATTTTTATACATTCAATATATGCCTCGAGAAATTCAAACTCAAGTTTCACCAGAAGTAGCTCATAACCCATTATTGCTTAATGAGCATGTTGCTAAGTTATTTCATGTTGCGACTAAAGATATTCAAAAGGTCATCGTTTTAAAACGTTCTATTGATGCTCGTCAGAAAGCCATAAAGTTTAACATAAAAGCCTCAGTTTTCTTCAAAGAGGAAGATTATATAGATCAAAAAATAGCACTTCCAGAGTATAAAAATGTATCAAATTCGCAAGAGGTAATTATTGTAGGTGCTGGTCCAGCGGGATTATTTGCCGCTTTACAATTGATAGAATTGGGTTTAAAGCCTATTGTAATCGAGCGAGGAAAGGACGTTCGAGGTCGTCGTCGTGATTTAAAAGCCATAAATGTAGACCATATAGTAAACGAAGACTCCAATTATTGTTTTGGTGAAGGTGGAGCCGGAACTTATTCCGATGGGAAGTTATATACCCGTTCCAAAAAACGAGGTGACGTCGATAGAATTTTACAATTATTAGTGGGTTTTGGAGCCACACCTGATATTCTTGTTGAGGCACATCCACATATCGGAACCAATAAACTGCCTCAAATTATCCAAGATATTCGTGAAAAAATTATAGAATGTGGTGGTCGTGTTTTGTTTGAAACTCGTGTCACCGATTTTAATATAAAAAATAATGAAATTCAAGGTGTTGTTACTCAAAACGGCGAAACAATTGCTGCTAATAAAGTGATACTTGCTACAGGACATTCAGCACGCGATATATTTGAATTATTAGATAAAAAGAAGATATTTATAGAAGCAAAACCGTTTGCTTTAGGTGTTCGCGCAGAACACCCACAAGAACTGATTGACAGTATCCAATATTCATGTGATTTTCGTGGAGAATATTTACCTCCTGCACCCTATTCGATTGTGAAACAAATTAATGGACGCGGAATGTATTCCTTTTGTATGTGTCCAGGAGGTGTTATTGCTCCTTGTGCAACAAGTCCCGGAGAGGTGGTGACTAACGGATGGTCACCCTCCAAAAGAGATCAGAACACGGCCAATTCAGGAATTGTAGTCGAATTAAAATTAGAAGATTTTAAGCCCTTTGCCAAATTTGGTGCTTTGGCTGGAATGGAATTTCAGAAATCAATAGAACAAAAAGCTTGGCACTTAGCAGGACAAACTCAAAAAGTTCCAGCGCAACGAATGGTCGATTTTACTCAAAATAAAATTTCCGCTGATATTCCAAAAACTTCGTATGTTCCAGGAACAACTTCGGTTGAAATGGGACAAGTATTTCCTGGTTTTCTAACGCAAATTATGAGAGAAGGTTTTTTAGAATTTGGAAAATCAATGAAAGGGTATATGACTAATGAAGCTATTCTACATGCTCCTGAAAGTAGGACATCATCACCAGTTAGAATTCCAAGAGATAGTGAAACTTTAGAGCATGTTCAGATTAAAGGATTATATCCTTGTGGAGAAGGGGCTGGTTATGCAGGGGGGATTATTTCTGCTGCGATCGATGGCGAAAAATGCGCTTTAAAAATTGCTGAGGTTTTAAAATAAAAAAACCGCTTATTTTCACAAGCGGTTTAAAGAATTAACAATTATTTCTTTTTCAATCTATCTTTAAAAATCTTTTCAAATTTTTCTATTTTGGGTTGAATGACCATTTTACAATAGGACTTTTCTTTATTGTTGTTATAGTAATTTTGATGGTAATCTTCCGCCGCATAAAATGCTTTAAACGGTTCCACTGTGGTTACTATTTTGCTACTGTAGACCTTATTCGTGTTCAATTCATTGATGATACTTTCAGCTTCTTTTTTCTGTTCTTCATTTTTGTAAAATAGTACGGAACGGTATTGGGTGCCAACGTCAGCACCTTGACGGTTTAAGGTTGTTGGATCATGAACGGTAAAGAAAACTTTAAAAATTTCATCCAAATTGGTCTTCGTTTTATCATAGGTAATTTCAACTACTTCTGCATGACCAGTAGTGCCAGTACAAACTTCCTCATAACTCGGATTTTGAACTGTTCCGCCTGAAAAACCTGAAACGACTTTTTGAACTCCCTCTAGATTTTCATAAACGGCTTCTACACACCAATAACAACCACCACCAAGTACGATGGTTTCGGTATTCAATTTTGAGTTTTCTGCAATTTTATCAGGGACAAAATCTAATGAAATAGCATTCATACAATATCTTTTTCCAGTTGGGGCAGGTCCATCATCAAATAAATGACCTAAATGACTACCACATCGGCCACATAATGCTTCCGTACGTTTCATTCCATAAGAGGTGTCCTCTTTGAAAACGATACTATTTTTATTGTCTTGCTCAAAAAAACTTGGCCATCCACAACTACTTGTGAATTTTTGATTTGATTTGAATAAGCGTAAACCACAAGCAGCACAGTAATAAGTTCCTTTAGTTTCCGAATTCCACATGCTTCCCGTAAAAGCCCTTTCTGTATCGGCGTGTCTAGCTACAGCATAGAGATCAGGTGACAAAACTTTCTTCCACTCAGCATCGCTTAGATGTAGTTGGGTTGTATTGGTATTTGAATAATAAGGGTTTTCAGGTTTGTTAATAATATTTTCCATGGCACTTTTTTTAACTGTTGTTTCTGTTTTTTTAGTTGCTTGCCCACAGGCATTAAAAATTACTAGTGGCAATAAAATCAAATAATTGAATAATGATTGTGACTTTTGCATAACCTTGTTTTTTAATTGTCGTCCAAATTTACAATACATAAACGTACAAAAGGACAGTATAGTTTGTAAAAGAAACTGATTTAAGGAAAGTTTAACGGTTGTTGAGATTTCTAAAATCAATCATACCAATTCTTTTTTTGTATTTTTGACAATCTTTAAAAAATATGAAAGAAGAACAAGTAATTTTAGTTAACGATAAAGATGAGCCGATCGGTTTAATGAACAAACTTGAAGCACATCAAAAAGCAGTTCTGCATCGCGCGTTTTCTGTTTTTGTACTAAACGACGAAAACGAAGTGCTATTACAACAACGTGCTCATCAAAAATATCATTCCCCTTTGTTATGGACCAACACCTGTTGTAGTCATCAACGTGCCGGTGAAACCAATATTGAAGCAGGTAAACGCCGTTTATATGAAGAAATGGGTTTTGAAACTGACTTAAAAGAATTGTTTCATTTTATTTATAAAGCGCCTTTTGACAACGGTTTAACGGAACATGAATTGGATCATGTGATGATTGGTTATTCTAATGAAGAACCTAACATAAATCTTGACGAAGTTGAAAATTGGAAATGGATGAAAATTGAAGATATCAAAGACGATATGGTTCAAAATCCCTCCATCTATACAGTTTGGTTTAAAATTATATTTGACGAATTTTACCATTACCTAGAAGATCATAAATTATAAAATTTAAGAGTAAGGAATTTTGAATTAGTATTTTAAGTTCTAATTCAAAATCCTAAATCCTGTAATCTCAAATCCTAAATCAAAATGAAAGTCACCGTTTCTAGAAAAGCTCATTTTAATGCAGCGCATCGATTATATCGTAAAGATTGGACTATGGAGAAAAACGATGCGGTTTTTGGAAAATGCAATAACCCTAATTTTCACGGACATAATTACGAGTTAATCGTTTCTGTGACAGGAGAAATTGACCAAGAAACAGGTTTTGTAATTGATGTAAAGATATTATCTGACTTGATAAAAGAACATGTTGAAAATGTTTTTGACCATAAAAACTTAAATTTAGATGTTTCTGATTTTGCTGATTTAAATCCAACTGCCGAAAATATTGCGGTTGTAATTTGGAATAAATTAAGAAGTCATATTGATACCACTAAAGAATTAGAAATAACATTATATGAAACACCACGTAATTTTGTAACCTATAAAGGCAACTAAAATGGCATTAAAAGAAGGAGACAAAGTTCCGAGTTTCAAAGCAATTGATAGCAATGGAAATGAATTTGACAGTGTCAATTATATCGGCAAACAACCTTTAGTAATCTATTTTTATCCCAAAGACGATACGCCAGGTTGCACTACTCAAGCTTGTTCATTTCGAGATAGTTACTATGATTTTAAAGATTTAGGAGCCGAAGTAATTGGAATAAGTTCCGATACGGTTCAGTCGCATGTTAAGTTTAAAAGTAAATTTAATTTGCCATTTATTTTGCTTTCTGATACTGATAAAAAATTGCGAAAACTCTTTGGTGTTGCCAAAGATTATTTAGGATTAATCGATGGTAGAACGACTTATGTAGTAGATAAAAAAGGAATTGTCAAATTGGTATTTGATAGCACTTCTGCTAAAATTCATATCGCTAAAACACTAGAAATCCTTAAAAAAGAGTTATAATTTTTCCTGAAGCCATTCGTTTACTTACTTTTGCGGTCTATGAAATTATATCCATTACAATTCCAGCCTATCTTAAAAGATAGAATTTGGGGCGGAACCAAATTAAAAACCTATTTAAACAAACCCATTACTTCTGAAATAACCGGAGAAAGTTGGGAGATTTCTACTGTTGAACATGAAGTGAGCATAGTTGCCAACGGAATTTTCGAAGGAAAATCATTGAATGAATTGATAAATGAATTTCCAGAAGCAGTTTTAGGAACTAAAGTATACAAACGATTTGGAAAGCAATTTCCGTTGTTGTTCAAATATCTTGACGCTCGTGAAGATTTATCCATTCAAGTGCATCCTAATGATGAATTGGCCGCTAAACGACATAATTCTTTTGGTAAAACGGAAATGTGGTATGTGATGCAAGCCGATGCTGATGCAAAATTAATTGTTGGGTTCAAAGAAAAATCCTCGCCTGAGAAATATTTGAAATATTTAAAGAATAATACGATTGTTGATATTCTTGATGTAAAAAAAGTAAAACAAGGTGATGTTTTCTTTTTAGAAACAGGTACCATTCATGCCATTGGAGCAGGAATAGTGATCGCTGAAATCCAACAAACCTCTGACATTACCTATAGAATTTATGATTTTGATAGAAAAGATGGTAATGGAATCAAAAGGGATCTTCATGTCGATTTAGCGTTAGACGCTATTAATTATGATGTAGTAAAAGGGCAAAAGGAATATTCTAAAATTGAGAATGTATCTAATGAAATGGTAAATTGTCAATATTTTACAACGAAATTTATTCCGCTTGACGGAGAAATGAAAATAGAAAAGAATACAGAGTCTTTTACTGTTTACATGTGTGTAGAAGGAAGTTTTGAAATGATACTTAAGAAAGATATCTATCAGTATAAAACGGGTGATACCATTTTCCTTCCTGCCGAAATCACTGAATTTGAATTAAAAGGAAAAGCAGCTGTATTAGAAATATACATTTCTTAACTTGAATTTGAAAGATTATGTGTAATTTTGCACCTGAATTTAAAAAATAAAGAAAATGCCAAGTGTTAAAAATTTAAAAAAAGACATCAACTTCGTTTTAGGAGATATTATTGAAGCGGTTTATATTCACGAGATGACGAGCGAAGGAAAGCCAACAGAAGCTACCAATGCAGTTATAGATGAAGCAATTACCTCTTTCGATGCTTTAATCGTTAAGGTTAATGCTAAAAAAGTAGAAAATAAAAAAGCGCATTTCAAGCAAATCAATGCAGAATTAGAACAAACTGCTAATCAATTGATTGAAAAAATCAACGCTCTTTAATCAAAAAAAAGACGAAAAAAGTGTGAAAATATTTTGGAGATTTAAAAATCACTATTATATTTGCACCACTAAAGAGTTGCCAGCGTAGCTCAGTTGGCTAGAGCAGCTGATTTGTAATCAGCAGGTCGTGGGTTCGAGTCCCTCCGCCGGCTCTTCGTAAAACCATCACTGAAAAGTGGTGGTTTTTTTTTGAAAAAGTTGGAAATAAAAAATCCGTCTAGTTTTTAATTAGACGGATTTGATTATATAAAGATGATTATTTTCTTTTAATCACTCTTGCTACAGCTTCAACAATGGCTTGATGGTTCAATTTGTATTTATCCATTAATTGTTCTGGGGTGCCACTTTCGCCAAAAGAATCTTGAACGGCAACAAACTCTTGCGGTGTTGGATTATTTAAGACTAAGGTTCTGGCAACACTTTCGCCTAAACCGCCAAGAATATTGTGTTCTTCTGCAGTAACCACACAACCCGTTTTAGCAACCGATTTTAATATAGCTTCTTCATCCAAAGGCTTAATCGTGTGAATGTTGATTACTTCTGCAGAAATTCCTTTTGATTCAAGAGCTTCTGCAGCAATTAATGCTTCCCAAACTAAATGGCCAGTAGCAATGATAGTTACATCTGTTCCTTCATTCAGCATAATCGCTTTTCCAATCACGAACGGTTCGTCGGCAGGAGTGAAGTTAGGCACTACCGGACGTCCGAAACGCAAATAAGCAGGTCCATGATGATCCGCTAAAGCTAAAGTTGCTGCTTTAGTTTGATTATAATCACAAGTGTTGATTACCGTCATTCCCGGTAACATCTTCATTAAACCAATGTCTTCTAATATTTGGTGTGTTGCACCATCTTCCCCAAGTGTTAAACCAGCATGCGAAGCACAAATTTTTACATTTTTATCAGAATACGCCACCGATTGACGAATTTGATCGTAAACTCTTCCGGTAGAAAAATTAGCGAATGTTCCGGTAAATGGAATTTTGCCACCCACCGTTAACCCAGCTGCAATTCCAATCATGTTGGCTTCTGCAATTCCAATTTGGAAAAAACGCTCTGGATGATTTTTTTTGAAATCGTCAAACTTTAACGAACCAATTAAATCGGCACAAAGTGCAACAACATTTTCATTTTTTTGTCCCAATTCGGTCATTCCTGAACCAAATCCTGAACGAGTATCTTTACTTCCTGTGTTTGTATATTTTTTCATTTCTAATTCAAAGATTGAATGAGTAAAAAATTAAGATTATGAAAATTCATAATTCATAATTTAAAATTTATAATTGTTTAGTAGTCTCCTAACGTTGCTGGATTTTGTCCTAAGGCATTTGCTAATTGTTCATCGCTTGGTGCTTTTCCGTGCCAAGCATGGGTGTGCATCATAAAATCAACGCCGTTACCCATTTCAGTGTGAAGAATGACACAAACGGGTTTTCCTTTACCTGTTCTTGATTTGGCTTCATTCATGCCACCAATAATAGCTTCGATGTTGTTCCCTTCAGTAATTTCTAATACATCCCAATCAAAAGCTTCAAATTTAGCTTTCAAATTGCCCATGTTTAAAACATCTTTAGTAGAACCATCAATTTGTTGCCCATTATAATCTACAGTAGCAATTAAGTTGTCTACATTTTTTGCAGAAGCATACATGATGGCTTCCCAGTTTTGACCTTCTTGTAATTCCCCATCACCCGTAAGCGCAAAAACTAAATGGTTGTCTTTGTTTAATTTTTTGGCTTGAGCAGCACCAATGGCAACCGATAATCCCTGCCCTAAGGATCCTGAAGCCATGCGGATTCCTGGTAAACCTTCGTGCGTAGTAGGGTGTCCTTGCAAACGAGTATTAAGTTTTCTAAAAGTGGCAAGTTCAGCAATAGGAAAGTAGCCACTTCTTGCCAAAACACTGTAAAACACTGGTGAAATATGACCGTTAGAAAGGAAGAAAATATCCTCTCCAGTTCCATTCATATCGAACCCCTCTTTGCATTTCATGATGTCTTGGTAGAGCGCTACCAAAAACTCAGCGCAACCCAAAGAACCTCCTGGGTGTCCTGAATTTACCGCATGAACCATACGAAGAATGTCTCTTCGAACTTGTGTTGTTAAATCTTGTAGTTGTTTAATGTTAGACATTTTTTGTAGTTAAAAATTATAATGGGGCAAAGATAAGTTTTTTAGATAATAGATGACAGACAAATAGAGGATAGACTTTTGAAAAGTTATTAAGAAAAATAAAAAAAAGCCCTAAAATAAATTAGAGCTTTCAAGTGTTTTTAGTGAAAAGTTAACCAACTAATTTTGCAATTCCAAAGGCGGCTGCTGCTGCAACAAGGCCAATAGCAGTTACTTTTAAAGCTCCTTGTAGTGGTGGTTGTCCGGTAACTTTAGCCTTAAAAAAGCCAAAAACAAACAAACAAACCGTTGTGATAATAGCTGAAACGATTAATCCATCTTTTGGGTTGCTTGTAAAAAAGTAGGCTGACAAAGGTAAAAATCCACCCACAACATAAGCGAGTCCAATAGTTAAAGCACTATTCCTAGCTCTGTTGGGATTTGGTTTTTCTAATCCTAATTCAAATTTCATCATAAAATCAACCCATTTATCTTTATCTTTTGCTAATTGTTGGGCAATATGTTCTTGAGTTACTTCATCAATTCCATAATCAGCAAAGATTTCTTTGACCTCGTCGATTTCTTTTTGGTGGTAATTGTCCACTTCGAAATATTCTCTTTTGAGTTCACTTTCGTAGTGTTCTTGTTCAGTTTTACCAGCTAAATAACCTCCTAATCCCATGGCGATACAACCGGCAACAATTTCCGCAATGCCAGCAGTTATTACAATAGCATTGCTGTCTACAGCACCACTTAATCCAGCAGCAAGAGCAAATGGAACGGTTAAACCATCACTCATCCCAATGACAATATCGGTTATAAATTCAGAGCTTTTTAAATGCTGTTCTTGGTAAACTATTTCTTTATTCATCAGCTTTATTTTTTAATTTCATTAATAGGGTATAGGCTCCTTTAGTTACAATTGTACTTTTGGTTAATGATTCATTATTCAAAATTTCTACAAGTCCGTTTTCAGAATTACCTATTTTCACTTCGGTCAGTTGAAATTGATTTTTGTTAACTACTACAAAGATATATTCTTTTCCTTCAAAATTTACAACAGCATCTTTTGGCAATGTTAAAGCATCATTACTTTTTACGTTAATGTCTGCATTCATATAAATTCCTGGTAAAAGCGTTTTGTCATAATTTTCAAAATGGCAATGTACATCTGCAGTATGCTCGTCAATAGATAAATCTTTGCTGATTAGAATAATGGCACAATGGTATTTTTTATCAGGTTGATTGTTGGTGTAGGCCATTAATTTTTGACCAATAGATAATTTAGTAATGTCTTTTTCAAATATTTTTAAATTCAAATGAATGTCAGATGGATTTATCAACTCAAATAAAACATCAGCAGGATTTACATATTTGCCAATATTGACATTTACTTTAGAAACAAATCCATTAATAGGTGCATAAATATTAACACTTTTAGAAATATTTTTTTCTGAAAGCGAATTTGGATTTACATTGATTAATCGTAGTTTTTCAGCTAAAGCACTCAACGTAATTCGTAACGTTTTGTAATCGGAATCAGCTTGTTGGTAGACTTTATCACTACTAGCTTGACTTTGATTTAATTCTTTTTGACGTTGGTATTCTTTTTCAGCAAAGTATAATTTTGATTTTGTAGTCAAATAATCTTGTTGCAATTGTACATATTGTTGATCTTCCATGGTTGCAATTACTTCACCTTTTGAAATAGGTAAACCAGGAAGCAATTTTGTTGTTTTTAAATAACCTCCTAATGGCATACTAACCGAAACCATGTTTTGTGGAGGAACATCAATTTTTCCAGTAACTTTTAGGATGGATGAAATTGTTTTTTGTTCTAATTTTCCAGTTTCGATGGTAGCATTTTTCAATTGTGCATCGGAAATAGAAACTAAATTTGCATTAGCTTTTTTATCAACTGCTTGCTCTTCTTTCTTGGAGTTGCATCCAATAAGAAGCAACATTAGACTTGATATGATGAATATATTTTTCATTTTTTATAATTTTGAAGTAAGGTAATTAAGTTCAATAATGGTTTCATTATTATTGATTACGGTGTCAATGTAATTGTTTTTGATACTAATGCTTTGATTGATGAGCATCACCCAATCTAGATAATTAATATCGCCATTATAGAATTGTTTGTTGGCTGTTTCTGTTATGATTTTAGCGTTTGGAAGTGCTGTTTTTTCGAAATAGTCTAACTTTTCAAGATTGCTTTGATAGTGTGAAAACGCATTTTGATAGTGTTTTTTCAAAATCAATTTTTCCTTTTGATTGTCATTTTCAGAAATAGTTTCTGCAATCTTAGAAGCTGCAATTTTTGCTTTTTGAGAACCACCGAATAACGGAATGCCAAGTCCGAATTGTACCGATTGAAATCGAGTTGATTTGTCATAAACCACATCGTTAGCACCAATTCCAGTTATGGAAGTGTTGTTATAACCTAATGTTAAATTAGGAAGCAATTTAGATTTTTCTAATTTTGTCGATGCCAAACTTACTTTCTTTTGTTGTTCTAAAACTTTTAGATTTGGATGTTGGGCTACTAAAGTACTGTCAATGGTTTTGTCTAAAATTAACTTGAAATTATCAACCTTAGGAAGATAATCAGTTTCAGAATTCAAAAGCAATTGAAACTTACTTTTTACGACTTCTTTTTCTTGTTGCAACTGAATTAATTGCAGTTTGATGTTGCCACGTTGCGTTTCTGCTGTTGTTTTTTCCAAAATGTTGGTTTCTCCTTTTTGGAATCGCAAATTCGATTTTTTTAGAAATTCCGAGAATATAGTATCACTTTTTTGCAATAACTTTTCTTTTTCATTCAAATAAACTAATGAATAAAAAGTTTGAGTAACGGCTTTCTTAAGTTCGGCTTCTTTCATAGCAACGCTTAAAGTTGCCATTTTCCATTCTTCGTTAAATAGCTTTTTTTGTCTCGAATAAACCGTTGGAAAATTGAATGATTGAGAAATCCCAACACGATTGTCATTGTAAAAACTATTGATTTGACCGTAATCAGCAACAATATTCGTAGCAGGAAGATTGGTTGACGATTTGATAAGTTTCTGTTGATAATCTGCTTTTAATCGCTCGCTTTTAATGGTTGAATTATTTTTTAAAGCCTTTTCAATAGCCGTTTGAAGTGTAACAGGAGTTTGTGCATTGGCAGTAGAAAAAGAAAGCGAAACAAGAATAATTAGAATCGTTGTGCTTTTTTTGAATGGATTAAGATTTGCACCTTTTTCAAAAATTACATATAAAATTGGAAGCACAAATAATGTTAATAAAGTAGCAATCATTAATCCACCAATAACTACTGTGGCTAATGGACGTTGTACTTCGGCACCTGCTCCATTACTAACCGCCATTGGTAAAAAACCTAATGAAGCCACAAAAGCGGTCATCAACACTGGGCGTAATCGCACTTTGGTTCCCATTAAAACAATTCGATGTAAATCGGTCATTCCTTCAGATTTTAATTGATTAAATTCAGAAATTAATACAATTCCGTTCAATACGGCGACTCCAAATAGTGCAATGAATCCAACTCCAGCACTGATGCTAAAGGGCATTCCACGTAACGCCAAGAAGAAGATTCCTCCAATAGCAGAAAGCGGAATTGCTGAATAAATTAGTAATCCGTGTTTCACCGAATTGAAAGCAAAAAACAATAATAAAAATATCAAAAATAAAGAAACTGGAACCGCAATCATTAAACGTTGTTTGGCTTTGTTTAAGTTTTCAAAAGCGCCACCATAAGTGGTGTAATAACCCGCAGGATATTTG
Organism: uncultured Bacteroidota bacterium; assembly: GCA_903879645.1. Lineage (GTDB taxonomy): Bacteria > Bacteroidota > Bacteroidia > Flavobacteriales > Flavobacteriaceae > Flavobacterium. Next base: position 3,595 of record CAIRMK010000232.1, on the reverse strand, counting down.
ATTTGGTTGTCTGCTTTTTGTTGCAATTCGGTTACAATGCTTTGTACATCACGACCTCTTACATTAAAGCCAACAACAATTCTGCGTTTGGCATCTTCTCTTTGAATTTGATTTGGACCATTTTTGATTTCCACATTTGCCAATTGCGATAGCGGAATTTGAGTTCCTTGAGGCGTCGGAATTAACAAATTCTGAACGTCTTCAATATCTTTTCGTTGGTTGTTATTGAGACGAACTACTAAATTAAAACGTTTTTCGCCTTCAAAAACCAATCCAGTACTTTGACCAGCAAATGCAGTGTTAATTACTTTGTTTAAATCATCAATAGTAAGATGGTATTGTGCAATAACATTTCTGTTATATTCAATAACTACTTGTGGCATTCCGGTTACAGGCTCAATATATAAGTTTTGAGTTCCTTGAACGGTGTTTACAATTTTGCCTAATTTTTGAGCATACAAAGCCAACGTATCAAGATTTTCACCAAATATTTTGCAAACTACATCTTGACGTGCACCAGTCATTAATTCGTTAAAACGCATTTGAACAGGATATTGAAATCCGGCCGTGATACCAGGAACATCTTCTAATGCTTTTCCCATTTTGGCAGCCATTTCATCAAATGTTTTAGCAGAAGTCCACTCATGTTTATCTTTCATAACAACCATCATATCACTAGCATCCATCGACATTGGATCGGTTGGAACTTCACCACTTCCAATTTTGGTAACTACTTTCTCTACTTCTGGAAATTGTGTTTTTAAAATATGTGCCGCTTTTTGAGTACTTTCAATTGTTGTATTCAAATTACTTCCTGTTAATACCCTTGTGTCTACAGCAAAATCGCCTTCTTCTAATGCAGGAATGAATTCTCCACCAAGGAATGAAAGTGTGATTACCGCCAAAATAAATAATGAAACTACAGAAAGTATTACTTTTTTAGGATGAAATAAAATCTTTTGAAGTAAATGCTGGTATTTCATTTCAACTTTAATCATTAATCTGTCAGATAGGTTTGGTTTGTGTTTTACTTTTTTACTTAAAAACAAAGCACTCATCATAGGGATGTAAGTCAATGATAATATAAAGGCTCCCAACAATGCAAAAGCAACAGTTTGCGCCATTGGTTTAAACATTTTACCTTCAATTCCTTGTAAAGTAAAAATTGGAAGATACACAATTAAGATAATGATTTGACCAAAAACGGCACTGTTCATCATTTTGCTTGCAGAGCTTTGAACCTCTTTGTCCATTTTCTTTTGAGTCAATTCATTTTCTTTTTTGAACTTCTTGCTGTGTGTTAATTGATGCATTACGGCTTCAACAATAATCACAGCTCCATCTACAATCAACCCGAAATCTAGCGCTCCCAAACTCATTAAGTTGCCACTAACACCAAAAAGATTCATCATAATTATGGCAAATAACATAGCCAAAGGAATTACAGATGCCACTAATAATCCAGCTCTAAAATTTCCTAAGAAAAGAACCAAAACAAAAATTACAATTAAGGCACCTTCTAATAAGTTTTTTTCAACTGTTCCAATGGCATTATTAACCATTTTGGTTCGGTCAAGAAATGGTTCGATAACAACACCTTTGGGTAAGGTTTTTTGGATTTGTGCTACTCGTTCTTTTACATTTTTGATAACATCGCTACTGTTAGCTCCTTTTAACATCATAACAACGGCACCGGAAACTTCGCCTTGATCATTATAAGTCATTGCACCATATCTAGTGGCATAACCAATTTTCACATCAGCAACATCTCTTATAAATAGTGGAGTTCCACTGGAAGTTGATTTGATAGCAATATTTTCAATATCATCAATGGTACCAATCAAACCTTCACTGCGAATAAATAATGAAGTTGCTCCTTTTTCAATATAGGAACCACCAGTGTTTTGATTGTTTTTTTCAACAGCAGTAAATACATCACTAATAGTCAATCCATACGATTGCAGTTTGTTTGGATTTACAGCAATTTCGTATTGTTTCAGTTTTCCACCAAAACTACTTACTTCAGCGACGCCTTTTACACCTAATAGTTGTCTTCTAACAATCCAATCTTGAATGGTTCGTAACTCGGTTTCGTTGTATTTTTTTTCATAACCTTTTTCTGGACGAACCACATATTGGTAAATTTCCCCAAGACCAGTAGAAACTGGACCCAATTCTGGTGACCCAATTCCTTGTGGAATTTGAGATTGTACCTTCTGTAAACGTTCGGCAACTTGCTGTCTGGCCCAATAGATGTCAGTGTCATCATCAAAAACTATGGTAACTAATGATAATCCAAAACGGGAAAAACTTCTTATTTCTTTTAAACCTGAAATGTTGTTATTTGCTTGTTCGATAGGAAAAGTAACCAATCGCTCAATATCAGTTGCACCAAAGGAAGGTGCTATTGTGATTACTTGAACTTGATTATTGGTAATATCAGGAACAGCATCGATTGGTAATTTTGTTGTTTGATAAATACCATAGAAAAGCAGTGTGATGGTAAATAGCCCAACAATGAGTTTATTCTTAATAGAAAACTCAATTATTTTATTTAGCATATCAATTTTATTAATTAATTTTTGAATTCAGTATATACATAAAGTTACAAATACAAAAGCATTTGAAACAGTTATAAAACAAAAATAATTAACAAAATTTAGGCGGTTGCCAAATGGATTTTAAATAGCTAGAATTGAAAAATGAAGGATAATATTTGGTTATGACTTTTTTATCTGTTAAAATGAAAATAGAATCGAAACAAAATTTTTGTTCAGGAAGAAGGGTTATGTAATTAGAATTATTACAATTGTCTAAAGTTTTGAAAGGTAATTTTGAGTCTTTGTCATAATCAGCATCTTTTATTGTTTTATATGCATAATGAATGCAAAGAAATTTCCAAAGGGTAATTGTTTTATCTTTTTGTTGATGTTCAGAAAAGTGCTCAACCAATGCCGGCAACTTCAAAAACTGATGCAATTCAGTAGTTGAAATCAAATAGATTGATAAAAACGCTAATGCTATAATTCTTTTCATGAAACTTTAAAATTCCCAAATCTGTCAGAACCTTGCAAAAATAGTGAATATGTACAAAATATGTTTGACTTTTAACAGTATTAATCTATTATTAAGTTGAATTTATCTATAGTGTATTTTAAAAGAAGTCTGTTAAATTAAAGTATAAATACAGACTCCTAAAATCTAAATAAATTATATTTGCCCATTGAAAATGCCTATATGAAATTCGATTTATTACAAAAAGACCCAAATTCTAAAGCTAGAGCTGGGAAAATCAATACCGATCACGGAGTAATTGAAACTCCAATATTTATGCCTGTTGGTACTGTTGCCTCTGTAAAAGGAGTCCACCAACGCGAATTAAAAGAAGAAATCAATCCAGATATAATTCTTGGAAATACCTATCATTTATATTTACGTCCGCAGACTCAAATACTTGAAAAGGCGGGAGGATTGCACAAGTTTATGAATTGGGATAGAAATATCTTGACGGATTCAGGAGGTTATCAAGTGTATTCGCTTTCAGCCAATAGAAAAATTAAGGAAGAAGGAGTCAAGTTTAAAAGTCATATTGACG
>CAIRMK010000231.1 GCA_903879645.1 uncultured Bacteroidota bacterium | reverse complement strand
TTTTCGATATTATTATAATAAAAAAAGCTTCAAACATAAGTTTGAAGCTTTTAGTACTCCAAACACTGTTAATGTCGAACCAATTCTTGGATGACATGAAACTATTGCATGATGCAAAAGTACTACTTAATAATAAAAGAAATCAAGAATTAAACTCCGTCTAATAATTCATTATGTATTTTTTTAATATATTTGTGTTGCTTAACATAGCAAGACCCATCAAAATTTAACAAAATGAAAAAATATTTAATAACAATTCTATTGACAACAATTATGAACATTGCCTTTGGACAAAAAGAAAAAACATCATACAAATCAGTTGCAGACAGTTTTGAAATGAATTATAATACAGACAATTTTGAAGAAATATTTTCAAGTTTCTCAACAGACATGCAAACTGCTTTGCCTCTTGACAAAACAAAAGAATTTCTAACTGGATTAAAAACACAAGCAGGGAAAATAACAAAAAGGCAATTTGTAAAATATGAGCAGACTTTCGCCTCATACAAGACAAACTTTGAAAGAGCTTTATTTGCTGTTAATATTTCTGTTGACAACAACTCAAAAATTAATGGTCTGTTTTTAAAACCATTCAAAGAAAGTGATTTGCCAATATTAGTTCGTAACGCAACTAAGCTAATATTACCGTTTAAAGACGAATGGACAGTTACTTGGGGCGGGGATACAAAAGAAATAAACTACCATATTGAGAGTGAAGCTCAAAAAAACGCCTTTGATTTTGTAATAACAAATGATGAAAAAAAATCATTTAGGACAGACGGAAATACTAATGAAGATTATTATGCTTTTGGGAAAGAACTAATTGCACCTTGCGATGGCGAAGTTGTTTTGGTGGTTGATGGTGTTAAAGATAATATTCCAGGAGTTTTAAACCCTATTTATGTTCCTGGTAACACAGTTATAATAAAGACACAAAACAACGAATATTTATTTTTTGCTCACTTTAAACAATATTCTATTTCAGTTAAAGAAGGACAGAAAGTTAAACAAGGTCAACTGCTTGGACTGTGCGGAAATTCGGGAAATTCATCAGAACCTCATTTGCATTTTCACATCCAAAATGTGGAAGATATGAATTCCGCAACGGGAGTAAAATGTTACTTTGATAAAATACAAGTAAATAGACAAACCAAAACTGATTATTCCCCAATTCAGAAAGAGAAGATAAGTAACTAGAAAGAATATATGAAGTCAACAAAAATTGGGAATAGTAAGGTTTAACTTTAGAAATCTCCTAACATTTCTAAGCTAAATAACTTATTAATATTTAACTATAGACTTTAATAATGAAATTACTTTTTTCGATACTGAAACACCTTTGTAATCGTTTTATTTTTGTTCACGTGCTTTTTTGGTAATATATTTAACGAGTTCGTTCATGGTTATATTGGAGTAGTCAATATCGTAAATTATCGTCATGGTATCGTCTGCGTCATAGGATAGCATCGGCAATACTTCATACAGGTTTACCACCTCATCCAAAGCAAATTTTGGGAGTTCTACCGTTTGTGATGGTGCTAGTGGTTCTGTACTATCTACGGGTAAAGCACCATCAACTTTAACACAGGTATAAACACCATGCTCTAGAATAATTCGGTTCATGGTTTCAACTACAATAGCTTTGTCTTTATCTTCACACAACAACGCATCGTAAACGTATAGCACATTAATACCTTGGGTGCTGAGGTGTTTTATAACATCGGTCATAATCGCCACCTCAACGCTAAACATTTTGGCTGAGGTCACTTTGTGACCGTGCTCTTTTTTGTCATTGTATATGCGTGATAACATGTCGGCTTCGTGTTTTGAGTAAAACGCAAATAGCGGTGATTTAAGCATGGCTAACCATTGCTTGTTAAAAAAGCTTAAGTGCTCAATTTTAATGCTTTTAACATCAATACCTGTTCGCTCAGCAACGTTCTGGTGCGTTAAGTAAGTTAGTTTGCCATCGTATATTTTGATAGCTATATTCGGGTGTAATGCGGTGTAATCGCACTCAGCTAATTTGATACCGTTAACCGTAATTTGTTCACGAATCCAAGCGGGCATAAGTGTAAACGAATCCACCACACGACCACCACTTTTTTCATCACCAACGCTAGGAATCATAAACCCTCTATTGGTCAAAAACTCAAAAAGTTTGATGTTGTCTTCAACAAAGCTCCTGTTGTCGGAATCTTTCCAATAATCGTTTTTGTGATTGTTACGCATGGTTAGAATTTTACGTTTTTTGGTGCGATGACTTTCTTTTACCAAACGTTTACCAATAACCAAAAGCTCTTTTGATGTTGGTAACTCGATTTTAGGGTACATTTTAATTAGGTTTGAGCAAATAGGGTGCTCCATAGCTTCGTTTAACTGCTCATAAAAAAGCCTGTTTTGATTCAGAACGATTCCCGAATCTTTGATAATATACTCAGCTAAACCCGCTTTTAAGTAGGTATCGGTTAAGCGGTACTTTTTACTGTATTCTCGCTCTAGGTAACTATTGTTAACTTCAATAAACGCACCTTTGGATGTACCATGCTTCAATACTTCGATAATTCGAGTGTATATATAGGTGTTGTCCTTGGATTTAGTTTGTTGGTGCAATATTGTAGCGTTAAGTGACTTCCATTTGTCGTCTGTGTAGTAGGTACTACTTAAATTGGATAAGAAAACAAGGCACTTTTCAACTGCGACATTAACATCGCTATCAATTGCTTTAAGCATGGCTTTAGGCACATACTTACGTAAGTTGTATTCTGTTTTTTTGGGAATAAGCAACGAATTTACATTCGGGAACTGTAATGCTAATTCGGCTAGGTTGTGGTCATTTTGAAGGATTTGTATGTCCTCAGTATCACCTGTAAGTGATAGGTAATCGGTTTTAATGTTCATTAATATTCTCTTATTCTCGTCATTCCACGTTTGGAATGTTATGGTGCTCTTGTTATTTTACTTGGTAAGAGAAGCTGGTAGACGCTATCCACCAGCAACCAAGGTTTTTTTATGAGTTTACTCTCCTAAAACTGCTTTTCTTTAAATATACCGAAAATTTAAAAAAGAGTCAAGTGTTTAGG
>CAIRMK010000230.1 GCA_903879645.1 uncultured Bacteroidota bacterium | reverse complement strand
TGCAGTTTATTTAGGAGGTATAACTCATTGTAATGCTGGTCTCCCATCTTTTCCAAATAGTTATTTGAATAATTTTATTGTAGCAAATAATTTATGTCATGGCACTTATACTCAATTTACTTTAAATGGTTATTCATCTCTTCCGCCTTCGGTTTATTGGGATTTTGGAGATGGAACTACATCCACATTATTTAATCCAAGTCATTTATATCTAAATAGTGGCGATTATACAGTGACTTTGCATGGTCTTGCTGATGATTGTGGAGGTATTATAAGTAAGAAAATTACTATTCAAGAGACGCCTATATATAATTCAGTTTCTAATCAAAATATTTGTGGGAGCCAAAATATGGAGTATGATTTATCTCCATTAAGTTCTATTGCTTTAGGCAGTCAGTCAAGTACTTTATTTGGAGTAAAATATTATCTAACTCAAAATGATTTAAATGCTGGTATCAATGAAGTCAGTAAAATAAATTTAAATTTAGGAGTAAATACAGTTTATGTAAAAGTTTATAATATTTACGCTTCTTGTTATAGTGCTGGACAATTTGAAGTGATTTGTTTTCAAAAACCAGAACTACTATTGGATGAAAAATATATATTGTGTTTAGGGAGTAGTTTGAATATTTCAGTTCCAAATAATTTCACAAGTTATGAATGGAGTAATGGTTCTACGATCTCTAGTACAATAATAAATTCTCCGGGTAATTATCAAGTCACGGTTGCGAATTCCAATTGTAGTTTAACGAAAAGTTTTATGGTAACCCAATCCGATTCAGCTACTATTACTGACGTTAGTGTAAATGATTTTAATGATAATAATACAATTGAGGTTTTTGTAAAAGGAATTGGCGATTATGAATATTCTATCAACGGTATAAACTATCAAGAGTCTAATGTTTTTGACAGTGTTCTTGCTGGAGAATACATTGTTTGGGTTAGGGATAAAAACGGTTGTGGAGTGGCAACAAGGGATGCTGTAGTTTTAATATATCCTAAATATTTTACACCCAATGGAGATGGCTATAATGACAGGTGGCAAATTAATTTTTCAAAATACTATCCCGAAATGACCATTTCTATTTATGATAGATTCAGTAAGAATCTATATTCATTTAAAGGTAAAGGATTGGGTTGGGATGGTACTTACAATGGACAACTAATGCCATCAGATGATTATTGGTTTGAAATAAAAAAAGAAAACGGACAAAGTATAAAAGGTCATTTTAGTTTGAAAAGATAAATTTTAAAAAGTAGTCTTCAAACTTATATGAACAATCGAATTTGAAAAGTTAATCGCTTGGTCTTTGGTACTCCCGTTAGCGTAAATTAAATTCAAAAGTCCATTTTTGGTTAGTATTCCAAAACCAAAACCAATTCCTATAAGATTTCCTTTTAAATTAGTAGTTTTATCTTGAAAGTATGCATAATCTATTATAGTATGTACATACATGCTTGGGGAAAGGATATAGCGATATTCCGTGAGAACTGATGAAAACATATTTCCTTGTAAACTATTTTCATTAAATCCCCTTATAGAGTTAATTCCTCCAAAACGATATAACTCGTTAATAATATACTCATCACTTTGTAAATAATAATTCTGGCTTTTAATATTGAAGACATTTTTATTGTTCAAATAAAAATTATGTTTCAAGTTTATGCTTCCAAAAAATTGAGTGTTGTTCTGAAATTTTGAATCTCGCCTTCCTGTACCTATTTTGATATTAAAATTACTCTTTTCAGGAAAAAGAAAATCATCATTCTTGTATTCTAAAAATTCAAAGTTGGTTGTGTAAAATTTGTTTTTATAATCACTTAAAGTGGAAGTATTTTGATTTTTAATGTCACTTGATTCAGCAGATTGATAACCTAAATACAAACGAGTATTATAATTGAAATAGTAACCAAAATCAATTGCTGTTTGTGTGTTTTGATAAGTGCTATCTTGTTTGAAGATGTTCAGCTGTGTTTTTAGTCCAATGGGGCTTTTAAATATATAGGGAATTTCAATGCCTAGATTGAATGTTTTTTGATCTTTCCCATTACTTTTCCAGTACAAAGCCATTTTTTCACCTGAGTTTAAAGCATTGTTTAGTGTCAAGTCTAAATAACCATTGAAAATCACTTTTTTATTTTCATCATTTGAAAACCCTATGAAACCATCAAAGTTATTTGCTTTAGCTTTTTCTAAATATACAAACACTTTAGTGGAATCTTTAGTAAATAAAATTTCAGGATATTTAGTTTGTTTTATAAATCGATATTGAGAGATGTCTTTGTATAATTTGTCTAAATTATCTTGATTAAAAATTCTCTTTTTATATAAACGTTTCAAATTGTTTTTATGTCCTTTTGGAAACTTAATGTATCCATTAATAACAATGTCATTCAATTGTCTTTTCTTATCTGATGTAATTTTTAATTCGGCAACAATATAGCCTTTATGTTTTTTAATATTTGCTAATTTTACTTTTGCCATTGAAAAACCTTTAGCTTCTAACTTTTTTAAAGTTGAATTCAAAAACAATTCGCTTTCTGAAAAAGGAAGTGTTAAAGTATCGTTTTCAACTTTATAAATACTCCAATTTTGCTCCTCATAATTTGTACCTATATATATGTTTATAAATTTTGTGTTTACACCTATGTTATATTGGTAAACAAATGTGCTGTCATTTTGTTTCTTGTTTTCTAGAAGTTCTTGTTCTAAAAATCCAAATTTTAATAGTTTTTCAGAAAATAATTTGTTTTCTTCTATAATACCTTTTGCATTGCCAAATGATTTATTATAGCTAATGGAATCTATAATTTTGGTTTGTTTTTCATTTTGCCCAATTATTTTTAGATATAAGTTTTTCTGTCCAAAACTATTTAGAAAAAAAAAGAAAATAAAAAATGTAATTAATGATTTCATTTAATGACTAAAGATTTGACGCATAATCACTGATTATTCTTTCTATTTTTATTGTACTTTATTAGGGCAAGATTATTTTATTTATATCAGGCTTACAATTATTTTAATTTTGATATCGCTGTAAAAATAACGTAAAAAACCAGTATTTCATATAAAATATATTCTGTTGAATAATTGTGTTGAAAATTAATTGATTATGGTTTTTTTATTTAAAATTAATTATTACATTTGCAACCCCGTAAAAAGCGGGAATTTTATAAACAAGTAATTTTTAGTATTTAATTATGCCAACTATTCAACAATTAGTAAGAACAGGAAGAACTCAAATCACTAAGAAGAGTAAATCGGTTGCTTTAGATTCTTGTCCTCAACGAAGAGGTGTTTGTACGCGTGTTTACACTACTACTCCAAAAAAACCAAACTCTGCAATGCGTAAAGTTGCGCGTGTACGTTTGACTAATGGAAATGAAGTGAATGCTTACATCCCAGGTGAAGGACACAATCTACAGGAGCACTCGATAGTATTAGTGCGAGGCGGAAGAGTAAAAGATTTACCAGGAGTTAGATACCACATCGTTCGTGGTGCGCTTGATACCTCAGGTGTAGCAGGAAGAACGCAACGTAGATCTAAGTATGGTGCAAAACGTCCAAAAGAGGCGAAAAAGTAATTTTTAAAACTCAAAAAGAAAAGACATGAGAAAAAGAGCAGCAAAGAAAAGACCTCTTTTACCAGATCCAAAATTTAACGATCAGTTAGTAACACGTTTTGTAAACAACTTAATGTGGGATGGTAAAAAATCTACAGCTTTTAAAGTTTTTTATGATGCAATGGATATCGTAGAAGCTAAAAAGAATAATGATGAAAAATCATCATTAGAAGTTTGGAAAGACGCTTTAACAAACGTTATGCCTCACGTAGAAGTACGTAGTCGTAGAGTAGGTGGAGCTACATTTCAAATTCCAATGCAAATCAGACCAGATCGTAAAATTTCTATGGCAATGAAGTGGATGCTTCTTTACGCTCGTAGAAGAAATGAAAAATCTATGGCTCAAAAGCTAGCTTCTGAAATTTT
>CAIRMK010000229.1 GCA_903879645.1 uncultured Bacteroidota bacterium | reverse complement strand
CTATAACTTTAGCATTTTTTACCTTCTGATTTGTTAAAGCAATCTCAATAACTTCACTCATTTCTTTCACATAATGAAAAGTTAAACCCTCTAGATAATTAGATTTAATTTCTTCAATGTCACTTTTATTTTCTTGACAAATGATAATTTCTTTTATGTTGGCTCTTTTAGCCGCAAGAATTTTTTCTTTAATTCCACCAACAGGCAACACTTTTCCTCGCAACGTAATTTCACCTGTCATAGCTAACCCTTTCTTTAATTTTCGTTGTGTTAATAAAGAAACTAAAGAAGTCAACATCGCAATTCCGGCACTAGGTCCGTCTTTTGGTGTAGCCCCTTCTGGAACATGCAAGTGAATATTGTATTTTCCTAAAACATCTTGATTCAATCCGAAAAGTTCGGCATTCGCTTTAATATATTCTAAAGCAATGGTAGCTGATTCTTTCATAACAGTACCTAAATTTCCCGTCAAGGTAAGCACTCCTTTTCCTTTAGAAATCAATGATTCAATAAAAAGAATATCTCCTCCTACTGAAGTCCAAGCCAAACCTGTAACAACACCTGCTACATCATTTCCTTCTGCTTTATCTCTTTCTAATTTTGGAGAACCTAAAACAGTTACAATATCTTCAACCGTAACTTTTTTATTGTATTCTTCTTCCATTGCAACAGATTTTGCCGCATTTCTAATTACTTGAGCAATTTTTTGTTCTAAACTTCTAACACCCGATTCACGTGTGTATCCTTCCACAATTTTTTCTAACTCTTTTTTACCAATAGACAATTGCTTGGAAGTTAATCCGTGTTCTTTCAATTGTTTTGGAAACAAATGTTGTTTTGCAATTTCGACTTTCTCTTCTGTGGTATATCCTGACATTTTAATGATTTCCATTCTGTCTTTCAAAGCGGGTTGAATAGTTGACATTGAGTTAGAAGTAGCGATGAACATCACTTTTGATAAATCATATCCCATTTCAAGAAAATTATCATAAAAAGCATTATTTTGCTCGGGGTCCAAAACTTCCAATAGCGCTGATGATGGATCGCCTTGATTACTTACTGACAATTTATCAATCTCGTCTAAAATAAAAACAGGATTTGAAGTTCCAGCCTTTTTTATACTTTGAATAATTCTTCCTGGCATTGCACCAATATAGGTTTTACGATGGCCACGAATCTCAGCTTCATCACGCAATCCTCCTAGTGAAATTCTAACATATTCTCTTCCTAAAGCTTCAGCAACTGATTTTCCAATAGATGTTTTACCAACTCCTGGAGGCCCTGTCAAACATATAATTGGCGATTTCATATCATTGCGCAATTTCAAGACTGCCAAGTGCTCAATCATTCTTTTTTTAACATCTTCCAATCCAAAATGATCTCTGTCTAAAACTTTTTGAGCGTGTTTTAAATCGAAATTGTCTTTTGAAAATTTCTCCCAAGGCAAATCCAAAAACAAATCCAAATAGTTTCTTTGAATCCCAAAATCAGGAGCTTGAGGATTCATGCGTTGCATTTTTGAAAACTCTTTTTCAAAATGTTTATTGGTTTTATCGTCCCATTTTTTGGTTTTGGAACGCTGACGCATTTCTTCAAATTCTTGCTCATTAGAAACGCCACCCAATTCCTCCTGAATGGTTTTCATTTGTTGATGCAAGAAATACTCCCTTTGTTGTTGATCTAAATCGAAACGAACTTTAGATTGAATGTCATTTTTAAGTTCTAACTTTTGCAACTCTACATTCATATAACGCAAGGTTTCTAAAGCGCGTTCTTTAAGGATGTTCATCATCAATAAATTTTGCTTTTCCTCAACAGATAAATTCATGTTAGACGATACAAAATTGATTAGAAATGATTGACTTTCTATATTTTTAATCGCAAAAGTAGCTTCTGTTGGAATATTTGGGCTCTCTCTAATAATTTCAATAGCTAATTCTTTAATAGAATCTACAATCGTATTGAACTCCGTATCTTGTTTTCCAGGTCGTTTTTCAGGAACTTCTTTGACAGTAGCTGTCAAATAAGGAAGCTCTGAAATAACAGCTTCTATTTCAAAACGCTTTTTTCCTTGCAGAATTACGGTTATATTTCCGTCAGGCATTTTTAAAACTCGAAGAATTCTTGCCACAGTACCAATTTGATTGATGTCATTGATAGTTGGATCTTCATCCTCTTCATTTTTCTGAGCCACAACACCAATTATCTTGCTCCCAGCATAGGCTTCATTTATCAATTTGATTGACTTATCTCTTCCAGCTGTAATTGGAATTACAACTCCTGGAAACAAAACGGTATTTCGTAAAGGTAAAATTGGCAAAGAAGAAGGCAATTCCTCGTTGGTCATTTCCTCTTCATCTTCTGGTGTTAAAAGTGGAATTAATTCGGCTTCGGTATCGAATTCTTGAAGTGACAAATTGTCAAAAGTTAGTATTTTATGATTTGACATAATATGGATTGAGTCAATATGACGTTTATGGATTATAGTTTACTTTAGCAAATATAAGATTTGCTTTAGTCTTATTAAATTAAAATCGATGTAAAACAACGAAACAGTGCCAAAAACAAGTAACAATGCACTTTGTCGATGACTTTTCTATTTAAACAATGATTATGCCACAAAAAAAATCCGCCTAAATGGCGGATTTTAATAATCAAATTTTATTTTATTAATAATCAACATCAAAAGTTCCTTGAGTAACATTAATTGGAGGTAATGCACCCGAAAGATAATTAAATGTTCCTTTTATATGAGTAGCCGTTTTAGATATTATTGTAACACTACCTGATATAGCATAAGTAGAATTATAATAAAGTGCCTCTACTACGTTATTATTATAATTGCCCGTTATAGTATAAGTACCAGGCCCAAGATTTGTTCTAACATCAATCGACATTACATGTAAATTTGAATCTAATGCTCCTATGCTAAGAAATTGTTGACCAAATAAATTAATAACTGAAGTATTAATATCAGTACCTATATAATCAACACCATTAACTTGAGCATAAAAGCTATTTCCAGTTTGTGATTGATTTGTGTATGGAACATTTTGAAAAACACCATTTTGAAAAACAATTGGAAGAATATTATTTACACTGTTATTTGTCCAATATCCTTTAAAATTAAAAGTTCCTGAAATTGTTTTATTAACAGTATCAATATTAGAAATTGTAATTGAACCTGTATCCTCTGTAGGATTATTAACATTATTACTACTATATCCATATAGTGAACCCGCAGGATTATAACTCAAAATATTAACATTTGCAGGATAAGTACCAACTGAAGAACTATTAACTGTAAATACAAAACCTTCCCCATTTGTTTTAATCCCATTTATCTGAATTTGATTACTTGACATAGTTGCTTGATAACTATCCGCATTCCATGTTGATCCGCTAAAGTCTGCTTTAAAAAGGCTGCCTCCTGTTGTGGTTGTTCCAGAGTTTGCAGTAGCATTTGCTGCAGCCAACTGCGTTGCAACAGCAGGGTCTACAGGTTCATTGGTACATGAAACCATTAAAAAAAGTGAAAAAAGTAAGACAATTGACGATGCTAATTTCTGTTTGTTCATAATTTTAAAAATAAATTTTTCAAATATAATTATTTTTTTGATACTCTGGTTAAAAGAATTAATCCGGTTAAAAAAAACAGTCCTAAAAAAACGATAGCAAATCTTGGACTTCCAGTAACTTGATCAATAATACCATAAACTAGCATCCCAATTACGATTCCAATCTTCTCTGAAACATCATAAAAACTAAAGAAGGAAGCAGTATCTTCTGTTTCTGGTAAAAATTTAGAATAGGTAGAAGCGAAGATAATTACTTTTGCTAGGTAT
>CAIRMK010000228.1 GCA_903879645.1 uncultured Bacteroidota bacterium | reverse complement strand
TTTTTTCGTCATCTGTTTTGTCAAAGGCATCTTTTCTCAAAGGTGTCTGGTCATTTGAAGCGAAATGATTGTTTCCTATTTCGTCAGTAAAATCTTCGTTATTGGTCATTTTTTGATAAGAAATTTTTTAGCAAATTTTAACTGCAAAGATAAATATTATTGAATAACAAAAAGCAGTTGCAACTTTAAATTTAAAAAATAGAAATTTTAAGATAAATTTTGTTTAAATTTATGTACATTTCGCTCCTTAAAATTGAATTCATAATGAAAAAAAGCATTCTTTTATTTCTATTAATTACTTTATTTGTTAATTCGTTAGAGGCTCAAAATCTCATTACTAATGGTGATTTTGAAACTTCAGGAGGTTTTACTTCAAATTATAATCTATATGCTGGTTCAACGAGTTCTCCAAAAGACTATGCAGTTTTAAATACACCTTTAAGTATGAATCCAAACTATACAAACAGTTGTGTAGATCATACAACAGGGTCAGGTAAAATGATGGTAATTGATGGTTCAAATAGCTCTGGGGATAAAATTTGGGAACAAGTACCTGGTGGAGGTATTCCTGTTGTTACAGGTACTGTTTATACTTTTAGTTATTGGATTCAATCGGTTTCTTCAACAAATGCGGTAGGAAATTTAGCAGATATTGAAGTTAGATTTAATAATACGGTTCTTGTACCAACGTCTGGAAGTACAATTTGTCCTTCCGCATTGTGTACATGGACAAAGGTTGTATATACATGGACAGCAAATACAAATTATGCACAAATATGGTTATTTGACAAACAAACATCTTCAGTTGGAAATGACTTTGCGCTAGATGATTTCTCATTAACCGCTGCTCCAACTCCATTAACTATTTCTTATTCAGCTAATAATCCAACATGCGCTGGAGCAAATAATGGTTCATTAGTTATTTATGGAGGAGGAGGACTTACTCCATATACTTCTTATTCAATATCAGGAACAGCTTCTCAAACTAATACAACTGGTATATTTACAAATTTAGCTCCAGGAACTTATAACATTTCGGTTACAGACTCTACTCCAACTACGGTTACTCAAAATGGAATTATTATTACTGCGCCTTCCAATCCATTGATTGTTTCTTCCAATACTACTATTTGTTCAGGAGGGAATACAGCACTATCAGCGAGTGGAGGTTCTACTTACTCTTGGACTGCATCACCAGTAGATGCAACACTAACCACTCCAAATAGCGCAACTCCAACAGTTAGTCCAACTGTAACTACTACTTATACCGTTTCTTCGCCAATAGCAACTACTATAAATTTAGTTTTCAATGGCGATTTTTCTCAAGGTAATATAGGTTTTGTAACAGATTATCAATATTTAGTTAGTGCGCCAGTTGCTGGACTTCAAAAGGCTTATGGAATTACTACCAATCCTAAAACTTGGTTCTCCGCATTTTCTACTTGTGGAGATCATACCTCTGGAACAGGAAATATGATGGTAATTGATGGTTCGACTTCTAATGCGGGGAATGATAGAATCTGGTCGCAAACTATTCCTGTTATTGCAGGTCAAAATTATACTTTTAGTTATTGGATTCAATCGGTTACCAATACTAATGCAGCCTCCATAAATGCTAAAATCAATGGAGTTTCATTAGGTATAGGTTCTGCTACAACTGTTATAACATGCGGAAATTGGATACAATATACTTATACTTGGAATTCAGCGGCAAGTACAATCGCACAAATAAGTTTATATGACACTAATGTAATAGCTGCGGGCAATGACTTTGCAATTGATGACATATCATTTACTAATACAAGTACTTGTCCAGTTACTAAATCAGTTGTGGTTACAGTTAATTCTTTAAGCATTACAGTTCCTACTAATCAAGTGGTTTGTAACGGTACTTTAATACCATCGTTAGCTTTTACAAGTAATCAAGTTGGAACCACTTTTTCATGGACGAATAGTAATCCTTTACTACCTATTGGTATTGCAGGAACAGGGAGTATTACCAATTTATTGGCAACTAATAGTACTTCTAGCCCCATTGTAGCAACCATAACAGTTACAGGTTCATTAAGTGGATGTACAAATGATGTTAAAAGTTTCACGATTACAATAAATCCAACCCCCAATGTAGTAGTTAATAACATAGAAAAATGTACTGGAGATCTTTCTCCAGCTACCATTACAGCTACTCCATCCATAGCAGGGACTTATAGTTATGCTTGGACGGTTCCAGCCACAGCAGCCAATCCAGGAAATGTAGCTAGTTTTACTGCTACCGTAGCTGGGAATTATACTGTAACTATCACCAATACGACAACAGGTTGCGTGAGCCCTCCTGCCACTGGAACTTTTACTTTTTTAACAAATTGTTGCCCTAATAGTATAGCAATTCCACCTGCTGCTACTCTTTGTGATAATACTAGTTGTACTAATTTAACAGCCTCTTATATAGATGTTAAAGATACAACTTCATATACAGTAAGTTCAATTCCTTATGTACCTCTTGTTCCATCAGGTAGTGCTAGTACTGGAGCTTTGTGCACTATTGATGATACTTTTTCTGACCCACAAACCCTTCCTTTTAAATTTAGTTTTTTTGGTACTTGTTATACTCAATTTCAAGTAGGGACAAATACTTTTTTAACTTTTGATGCTACTCATGGACTTTGTAATGCGACTGGAAGTGGATATGTGTTTGCTCAGACTATTCCAAGTACAGCAATGAATGCTTTATGGAGAAATTCTATCTATTTTCCAATGCAGGATACGAATCCAAATATTGTTGCAGTTCCACCTGTTTCAATAAGTTATATAGTTGATGGTATTGCACCTTGCAGAAGAGCTATAATTGAAGTTAAAAATATGCCATTATTTTCTTGTGGTACTAGTCAAGGACTTCAAGAAAGTCAATTGGTTTTGTATGAAGGAACTAATATAATTGATATTTATGTAAAAAAACGTTCAACATGTGCCTCTTGGAATAGTGGTAGTGGAGTTATAGGTATTCAAAATGCCTCTGCAACCCTCGCTTATACTCCTCCTGGAAGAAATACTGGAACTTGGACAGCAACAAATGAAGCTTGGCGTTTTACACCGTCGGGAGCTTCTTTAACTACATTTCAATGGATGCAAGGTGCTACTGTTTTAGGTTCAACACCATCCCTATCTGTTTGTCCTACCGCTACCACAACTTATACTGCACAAGCTACCTACAATGTTTGTGGAGTAACAAGAACCGTTATACAACCAGTAACTGTTGAAGTTGATCCAGATGATACACAAACACCTGTTAATATCACGCAATGTGCTCCAAATAATGTTTTCAATTTGACTTCAAATGAAGCAATTGTTGTGGGAGGATTACCAGCTGGAAGTTATGATATATCTTATCAT
>CAIRMK010000227.1 GCA_903879645.1 uncultured Bacteroidota bacterium | reverse complement strand
TCAATACCATATTTTTGGAACGCATTTCGAAATTTCAATATTAACCTCTGCATTTATTGCTTTAGCAACTGCTTATTATTTCAATAATAAAAGTGCTTTATCCATTGGACTTACAGCTTTAACAACTTCCCTTGGCATTACACTTACTCCACAAACGCTTATCAATAATGATGTTTATTGGAATAAAAATTTGTCTTATTATGGTTTAATTCTCGGATTGATTATTATTCTTTGGGCCATGTATTCTCAAAAAAGCAATCTTAAAAGACACTTTAATTTGGTTATCATCACTTTTGCTATGCACCTGATGAGTATTTGTTCTCTAGCAGGTTTAATCAATGATTACTGGTTCTTGTTTATTTTTATTTTAGGAGGTTCTAGTTATTATTTTTATATTAAAAGCTTTGAGATACCTGCTATTTCAATTTATGTATTTGCTCTTTTGTATGTCTATATTGGCTTTAATATTTTTATAGGGCGATTAATTGAAATGATTCATTTATCAGATATTTTTAAGTTCTTATTATTTTTACTTCCGTTCTATTTTTTCGGTTCAATAGCACTTTTCATTATGGCAATTAAAAAATTTAATAAAAAAACCAATGATAGCATACAATAAAACTCTTTTAGAAAATACTTTTTTGGTTGAGGAAGCGATTAATTTGAAAAAATCGAACTTTATTCAAGAAGCTAATTTAACCAAAATTAAAGTTGATTTAGAAAGTTTAAAATCGAGCAGAAACCTATTTGTAAGATTTGGTTTTCTATTGTTAGGAAGTTTTATGTTCTCTTCCATAATCGGATTTATTTCATTGTTGACGTTCGATTCACATACTGGAAACAAAATCATTGGGTTTGTTATTGCAATTGTTGGGCTTATAATTATGGAAGTGCTTTGCAAGCAAAATTATTTTGGCCATGGATTGGACGATGCTTTTCTTGTGGGAACTCAAATGAGTTTTTTCATTTCCGTTTTTATTGTAACTGAATCTCCAATTGCTTTAGCAATTTCAATGATTATACTGGGTTTTGTTTTTAGCATTCGATATGTTAGTGCCTTGTCTTTTATTGTTTCCTTGTCAGGAATTGTTTTATTAGTCAGTGCTTTACTTATTAATCATACTACAATTTCTTCGGCTTTGCCTTTTGTTTTATTTACAATTGCGATTGGATTTTATAGCATTTATCAAAAATTAAAAAGCAATGAAAAACTATATTTTTATTCCAATGTTTTGGATTGGTTCTTTATTTTTAGTCTTCTTTTAGGATACTTATCCATCAATTATTCTGTGGTTAGAACGCTTTCTGAAGAATTATTAAATGCCGATTATTCCAAATCGGATGTTCCTTTTGGATGGATTTTCAATGTATTGATGTTTCTATTGCCAGTAGGTTATGTGATTTATTCCCTAAGAATTAAAAATAGAACCATGCTTTATATTGGTGCTTTAACTTTTGTGTTATCCATTGCCACTTTTAGATATTACCATAGTTTAATGCCTGCCGAATGGGCTTTAATTTTAGCTGGAAGCTTACTATTTGGATTTGTATATTTTATTATTCAAAAGATAAAAGAAAAGAAAACAGGTATTACATTTCAACCTGATTATTATACAAACACCACAATGCTCAATACGGTTGAGGCTTTAATTGTGAATTCGCAAGATATGCACCATGCTCAAGCAACGCAACAATCTAATATGCCTTTCGGTGGTGGTGGTTTTAGCGGTGGTGGAGCAAGTGAAGGGTTTTGATTATTTATGTTGGAAACACTAAAATAATTATAATTTATCCTTTCAAAAATAATTTTAACAAATTCATAAAACACACGTCCTTTTTTTTACTTTTGCCGTTCTAATTTAGAACCATTTCTATTCGCCTAGAAAATGGTTTTGGCAAATGAAATACCTTATAGCAGTTCAATGAACAACAGCAAGAAAGTAATTACCTTAATTTTAGTAGTCACTATAATTCAATTGTCATTGTCTGTTTTTTCCAGTCAGTTTATTGACTACTACCCTTATTTTAAAAATGTTAATTTGCTTTCGGATGTTTTGGCAAAGGAAACCTCCAAAAAAGAAATTCAAACCAAGAAACATAGAGCAGTCGGTGCTGCAGTTGGTAATTTACCTATGAATGATTTTGATGCTTATGAAAAAAAAGGGACGTTGATTCGTTTTAACTCCGATACCCTTTCTCCAGCATTGCAAAAATTCAATGAAAAGTTAATTGCTTTATCAGAAGGAAAGAATGTGAAAATAAGAATTGCTTGGTTTGGAGACAGTCAGATTGAAGGCGATTTTATTACACAAGATGTTCGGGAACAACTTCAAAATTACTTTGGTCAACAAAAAGGGGTGGGCTATGCTCCTTTGACCTCTATTTCTTCCGATTTTAGAAGAACCGCTAAAGTGGTTACTACAGGTGATATAAAAACCGATAACTTCAAGAAACAAGACTATAATGCTGGGCTATTTTTCTCGGGCTATTCCTTTTTCAGCAACAATTTAGACGTCAATTTTCAAGATAATGTTAGAAAAAGTAGTGAGCAAATTACCCAAAAATGGCTGTTGTTTGGCCGAGGTGATTCTATTGCCATAAAACTGCACGATACGGTGCGAAAATATCCCGCCAACTCTGAATTCAATCGCGTTTTGATAGGAAGCGGAGTTTCCAACAAAGTAAAGTTTACGGTTTCTTCCAAACGAACCCCAATCTATGGTATTAGTTCAGAGCCAACATCGGGAATAGTATTGGATAACTTTTCTTTCCGCGGGATTACAGGTGTTGAATTAAAGAAATTAAACAGTGCTCTTCTAGCTCAAATCAATAAATCAGGCTATTATGATTTGATTGTGTTTCAATATGGGGTTAATTTGATGTTCAAACCTAATGACACGAATTACGATTATTACTATCGGGCGATGCGACCTGTACTTAAAAAATTCAAAGACAATATGCCTAATACGGAATTCTTGATGTTTAGTTGTTCTGATAGAGCATTCAATTACGATGGAACATGGAAAACAGCCATTGGCATTAATTCATTAATTGCTACTCAAGCGCGATTGGCGTATAATAATGATATTCCTTTTTATAATTTTTATAAGTCCATTGGCGGAAGCGGTACTATAGTAAAATGGGCCGACAGCACCGTACAATATGCCAATAAAGATTATATTCATTTTAATTATAAAGGTGCCAAAGCGGTGGCTAAAACCATTTTTACGGCCTTTATAAACGACTACAACAAAGCCTTAAAACTAAAAAAAGCGAATTTGCCTATAGTGTCTCAAAAAACAATTCCGACAAAAGTAATTCCGACAAAAGCAGTTGTAAAAGAGACCCTTACTAAAAAAATAGATACTCCAAAAACAATAACCACAAAGCTGGATACTTCTAAAGGCAAGGAAACCATTCAAAAACCAACCGAGAAAAAAGTAGATTCTTTATGATAGACATTGATTGGAATAGCGTACTCAATCAACTTTTGTATGATGCTCATAATCCGTTGTTGTTTAACAATGGGTTCTTTGTGTACTTTTTAGTGGCGTTTATTTTGTTGTATTATCTTTTTAGAAAAAACTACAAGCACAGAGCAATAGTGCTAACTGTGTTCTCGCTTTATTTTTTCTATAAAGCCAGTGGCACTTTTGTGGGGATAGTCATCTTATCGGCTTTTTTCAATTATGGTATTTCTAATTTAATCTTTGAAGCCAAGAAGAAATCGGGCAAGGGATTCTTTTTGTTTTGGAGTGTTATTGTCAATTTGGGTGTGTTGTTTTACTTTAAATACACCAATTTCTTTATAGAAGTAGTCAATAATTTTTCTGACTTAAAGTTTGACCCACTCCATATACTGTTGCCTATTGGCATCTCGTTCTTTACTTTTGAGAACCTTAGTTATACTATTGATGTGTATCGAGGTGAGATAGAACCTGAAAAAGGCATTGTGAATTACTTATTGTTCCTTTCGTTCTTCCCAAAATTGGTTATGGGACCTATTGTGAGAGCGAAAGACTTTATTCCGCAATTGAAGAAAGAGTATTTTGTGAGTGACTCTGATTTTTCAAGAGGGTTTTATTTGATAGTAACTGGATTAATCAAAAAACTGATTATCTCCGATTATATTTCGGTGAATTTGGTCAACTATGTTTTTGATGGTCCACATTTGCACAATGGGTTGGAATGTTTGGTGGCATTATATGGTTATGCCATTGTAATCTATTGTGATTTTAGTGGTTATAGTGACGTGGCCATTGGAATTTCCAAATGGATAGGGATTACCATACCTACTAACTTTTTATCGCCTTATCAAAGTAAATCGGTGAGTGAATTCTGGCGACGATGGCATATCTCGTTATCCAGTTGGCTTCGTGATTATTTGTATATCTCTATGGGAGGTAATCGCAAAGGGAAGTTCAGAACCAATTTGAATTTGTTTTTAACGATGTTGATAGGTGGTTTTTGGCATGGCGCTAGTTGGAATTTTATTATTTGGGGGGGGATGCACGGCACCGGTTTAATGATTAACAAGCTATGGACGGCACTTTTCGGAAAAATTAGAATCCTTCCTAAAGCCATTACAAATTTTATCTTCGCTATAGTTACATTTCACTTTGTGTGTTTTTGTTGGATTTTCTTTAAGGCAAGCAACTTAGATACCGCTTTGCAATTCCTACATCAAATTGTCTATCAATTTACGTTTGATGGCGTTTATGAGTATGTATACAACTACAAATATGTCATCATGATGATTGTGATTGGGTATTTGATTCACTTGATTCCGGATAGTTTTCCAGAGAAGGTAATTGAAAGACAGAAACGTTTTCCTTTGGTGTATTATGTTGTGGTGATGATGGGGTTTATTGCGCTGTATTCGTACTTTAAAAGTGCAGAGCCGGTGATGCCGATTTACTTGCAGTTTTAGGTTTTTAACCACAAAAGACACAAAGGCATTCACTTGTTTAGGAATTGTTTTTATTTTGGATCACAGATTGGAGTAATCTAAGAAATCTTTTTTTGGAACGCGGATGGGACGGATGCTTCGCAAACGCGGATTTTCGCGGATTTTTTTAACCACAGAGACACGAAGATTTTCACAAAGCTCACAAAGACGCTTCGCTTAGGATGGTGTGAATACTAAATTTTAACTGCAAAGATTTCACAAAGGGTACAAAAATTATCTCTGTGCAAATCAATAATTCTTACACAAAAAGTCATTCCAAGCTTTTACAAAAGCATCTACGAACAGGTTTCCTTGCAGGATGTAGGCGTCTCTTGAAAAATGGACTAAATCGGAGCGCAGGAGTTGATTTGCTTTCCAAATTTTAGCGCCTTCCAATCCTTTGCTTACGCGAAACAAATCCCAATAGACTAGGTTGTTTTCATTGCAATAGTCAATTAAGGCATTGGTGATGACCACCAGCGATTGGTTGGGACTGTGTTTTTTGAAATAAGAAACGGGCGGTGTGGTTAGAATGATACATGCATTAGGAGAAATGGCCCGCAACTTATGCACCATTGTTTTGACTTCTACTAGAAATCCTTCGCTGGTTAGATTAGGGTCTTGTGCTTCATTGGTCCCCAGAGAAACAATATAGCAATCGGCGTTGAGGTACTTCAGTTGTTTCCAAAAGCGCGGGGTTTTGTTAAAATCGGAGTATTTAGCGCCATTGGCACCAATGCTGTGATAGATGATTCCGCTGGTTTCCTTTTTCTCTATAGAAGCCCCATAAAAAGTGATGGTGTCGGTAGTGGGAAAGGTCAGTTTGAATCCGGAGGCAGGTGTTTTTAGGTCTAATGCTGCATAGGTTGGTGCTGTGGGATAGCAGGCATTTTCGGCTTGAGTGTCGTTGTATTCCATAAACAATTCGGAAACCTTACCTCCCATAAACAATTTCACGCGATCAAAATTGTCTCTGAAGCCGTTGATGGTTCGCAGGTCGAAAGAGAACTCGGGATTTATGTTTTGGGACTGCATACCAAAGGCAGAGATGCCACAGGGCACAACACTATCCATTCTGGTGACGCGGTTGTATTTCCAGGCGGTTTTAGAACTGGAAGTAATATCGGAAGGAGCGTTGGTTTTGGCCACTTGATAGGGAAAAATAAGTCCTCGTCCTGCATTGCCAAAATAAGTTTGCAATTCACTTCTAATGGTTGCTGTTTCTATATCGGCTTGGATGTGGGAGTCACCAATATGAACAAATACGGCATTTTCTTTACTGAAATGCTTAATCTTATAGAGTTTTGCAAAAAGGGGAAAGAGTGAATTGGGGTTGCCTAGAATGTCTTTGGAGTGGTCCAATTCCTGTTGGGGATAACCTTCTATTTTTTTAAAGGACCAATCTTCCATCTTTTGTGCGTGGGCTTGGCTCAGCAAAAGTGAAGTCAAAACGACGGTAAGAACGGCTTTAAAGTATGACATTCTATTGGGAATACTGTATTAGTAATTAGATTCTATGTCTTAACCGGTGGATAGATTGTTTTAATGAACGGTCATAAAACAAAAAAACCTAACATTTCTGCTAGGGCTCCACTACAGATTGATTCTTGAAATACAGGTGCTTGATTATGTAGTGTCTACCAACCTA
>CAIRMK010000226.1 GCA_903879645.1 uncultured Bacteroidota bacterium | reverse complement strand
CCAAGAACAATCCAATCACTATAGATAATGCGATGTAATCCATTATACTGGTTTTAACATTGTGGGTACAGATAGCTCATCTGCTCTATCGGTTGTGGGACATATTGGAGTCATCTGTGGAGTTTAAACTAATACAAAGTAAGGAATTTTAATTAAATTGGTGGTTTATTGGTAATAGTTTAGAGTTTTGGTGTTTTTTATCGATGTTTTGTGTCTGAATAACGATGGTTCATCGCGGGACGTCGATGGTTCATCCCCGAACGTAGATGGTTCATTCCCGAACGTAGATGGTTCATTCCCGAACGTAGATGGTTCACTCCCGAACGTAGATGGTTCATTCCCGAACGTAGATGGTTCAGCCGCGGACGTCGATGGTTGAGCCCCGAAGGACGATGATAGACTCCGGAACGACGATATTACTTTTGGAGGTCTAGTGGTACTAGATTGCGGGTTTATTGAATTAATAAAATAATTTATGCGTTCACATTAATTTTTAAAATAAGTAAATATCTTTAATCCTTCTGCATCAATTTTTCCATAATTTTCAAATAGATGATTTACAATTTCTGATTTCACTTTCTTTTTATCTTTTGAGACAACTATTTTTTCTATCAAATTAATTTCATTTGAAATTTCTTCTTTGGTCGCTATAATAGGTTTGAAATCAGCTATTACCGTAGAGTTTGAATGACCATTAACATAAGATTGGTAACAAATACTAGCTGTTTCTACTGGTATGCCTGAAGATGTTAAGAAATTTTCTTTTGAAAAGAATAGCTGAAAATTATTTTGTTTTATTTTATGAGCTACTGTAGTACCATTATCTTCAAATTGAATAAAGAAGAAATTTTTATCATCCATTTTATATGTAGCTTTTACTAAAAAAGGTTCATTTTCAATAAAAAGGATTCTCCCTTGCGTTTCTAAAGCTTTAAAGTATAGTAATGGATCATTACCGTCAAACCCAATAGAACGAGTGCTTAAACTGTAATTGACAGCAGAATGAGTCAGATTTGATTTTAAAATAGCAACCAATTCATTGTCTCCACTTGATTTTGCTTTTATTGGAGTTATATCATATCTCCCTTTAGTTGGATGAATACAAGAAACTTTTGACGACAAATCCTTAAAAATAAGTTTATCTTCTTCTGTGAGAACATCTCCTATTTTAACTGGTAATTTTGTTTTAGATACTATCACACTCCCTTTTACAAAGGTGACATAGTATTTTTCTGTTAAAGAATTCTTAGTTGTAAAACTACAAAACAGTAAGAGTAAAAAGATATGTTTCATGTTATTCTTGTTTAGGGTATAAATAATTGTTTATCCAATATTTTAATTTAAAAATAGGAATCTTTTCGTTTTTCACTTTTCTTATATACAAAAGAAAACTTGTATAAACAGTTAAAACTAATACTTGAATCGCAATATTAAACAAAAAGTAAGAACCAATTGAAATAATAGATAATAAAAATACGCTTTCTATAAAACGGAGTAACCACTTTGATTCTGTAATCTTATTTTGTGTATTAAAAAAAACAATTCTAGCGTAGAGTGTCAATGCAATGATTAGATATAACATCAAACTCCACTTAATAATATGAAATCCTTTTGTGAGTGAAAGGTAGGTATTTAATAAAATAAAAGTTCCTGGTATGTTTCCAAAAGAGGTCTGATGTTGATCGGAAACAAAATCTCCCATAACAATGATTCTGTTTTTAATAAAATCATTGACTATAACGTCCTCTGGTAAAATTAATAATTCTGATAAATTAACTACTGGATATTCTTTCTTTTGAAATACATTTTCTGGACGAATCTTGTTGTCAATGATTATGGAATTAAAACATGGTTTATGATTATCCCAATGTAATCCCCAATTTGATATAATTTTTTTTTGCTGTAATTTTTCATACATTACTTCGGGTATTGCTTGATATCCTTTTCCTTGAAAAAGTTTTATTTTAAAAAAACCTTGATCGGTGCTACTATAATTAGCCATAGCAAAAGGCACTTTTAATTGTGGTTTTTCTAGTTGATCATTAGCATCCAATTGAGCTGGAAACAATACATTTGGTACTCCAGAAATACTACTGCAAAGCAAACTGTCGTTTGCAGATTTGCCTTTCAGAAACACATCACATAAAGTAAACTTTGCTGCATTAGGATGTTTTTTCTCAATGGAAAAGAATTTAGCTAAAGCCAATCGATCGGTAATTACTTCATTACCTAACTGATCTTCCAGAGGAATTAGTGCTTTTTCATGAGCGAGATTAATAAATAAAAATTGATTTTTTAAAGGAGCCTCATCATAATTAAAAACTAACCGTTTTATCACTGCCGACCATTTTATGAGAAACTTTTCATCTCCATAAGTATAGGGAGTATGCATCCATACCAAGCTTATTATTGTTAAAACAAAAGCATGAGCTAAACTAATAAACCATTTTTTTTTTATTATTCATTATTCTTATTTCTTAGCAAAGATATAATCACCTCCCACATGGCCTGCTAATTCTAAGGTACCATAGCGTGGTTCAGTTTTTGTTTCTGTCATTACGGCTTCCATGATTTGTGTGATAAACATTTTTTGGGCAGTTAGGTATTT
>CAIRMK010000225.1 GCA_903879645.1 uncultured Bacteroidota bacterium | reverse complement strand
GCTTACGGCAATCGTGTTCGTTCACGACTAAGGCAAATGCTTAATCTAATTGCATTCAACCCAATAACTAAAGACAAACGCTAATTGTCAACCTGAACTTGTTTCAGGTTCTATTTTTAATAAATAAACCTTGCAGTCAAACCTATGAAACCCTATCCAAAGCGAAGCGCCTTTTATAGACAAAGAAAATCTATGAGCCTATGTGGTTAAAAATTAAACCCTTTTAAACATCCTTAAACTTTTAAACTTAGACCATGAAACAAATATCAAAATTCTGGAACTGGTTCCAAGACAACGAAGAAGCCATCAAAAATGCCTTACTTCTCGGTATCAATACTAAAGAAGTATTTCACCACCTCAATAGGAACTACCGTTACATCTCCAAAAGAATCGGTTTTCTAATCATTAGTCCATCAAACAACCAGGACAAATACACTATCATTTTCACGGCGGATGGGTATCGAAAACTATTTCCTAAAATCATGGCACTAGAAGACCAAGCACCTCAAC
Organism: uncultured Bacteroidota bacterium; assembly: GCA_903879645.1. Lineage (GTDB taxonomy): Bacteria > Bacteroidota > Bacteroidia > Flavobacteriales > Flavobacteriaceae > Flavobacterium. Next base: position 1,375 of record CAIRMK010000225.1, on the reverse strand, counting down.
TGCAACATTTCATTCCGCAAGCTTTCATCAAACCTATTCAAGACAAAACACTTTACCTAACAGGTAATGACGAACCCTATATTTTTAAAAAGTTCAAAATCAAAATTAGCCAATTATACATAGCATTAGTCGATTACAATATAACAACCAAACAACTAAAAATTAATCTCTATATTCAAGCCTATGACAGAATCAAAGAGTTTGACGAAATAGAAATTGACTTGAAGTACCTAGTCATGGAAGTAATCGGAGAAATAGCATTCAGAAAACACATCAAAAAGATTGAATTCCTTGATTTACCTGAAGCAACCCATGGTCTTTTAAGTTTAATAGAATTGCCTGACTATATAGATTATTTGTATAAAATTAACTCAAGAGGTAAAACAATGCATTTTTAAAAATGATTTCAAAGATCATAATTATAAATCAAAGAATATCAAAATCATTTTTATTATCAAATTTTTCATAAATGTAAGTATTGGAATCATATACTACACCTTTTTCCATTTGTCCAAATTCATCAGAAGGATAAAGCCATTTATTTTTAGATACACTTTTTTCTTCATCTTGTATTTTATCTTTTGAAGACTCACTTTCTAAATTTTTGAAAAATTTAATTTCCACTTTTCTTTTTAATGTAGCCTTATTTCTTTTTAATAATTTAAGCTTTTTAGAGTAAAATTTTCGCATCTGTTGGTTAATGAATTTAAATTTAATTTTTGCAGTTTTATTTTATAATTATAAATATTAAAAGTCAAACTACCTTTTATTTCTATTATTATAATTTTCTACAACTTGATTATAATAGTCATAATAATATTTTTCAATTTTATTAAAATTATCTTGTATAGAACTAAAAATATAATTTTCAGAATAATCATAGGCTCGAATCCCATTCACATATTCTATCATTACATTTCTTAATTTGATTTTATGATTTAATGTGCCAAAATCAGCAGGAAGTTTATCTTCGTTAAAAAGGGAATTGTTCAAATCAGTCAATCTATAAATTTGTTGTTGAATCCAATTGGAACGTTCATTGTATAATCGTTGTTTATAAATCCCAACATCTCGCATAGCATTCACCGGAATCTGAGAAACATAAGGGTTAAACTGCGAATAACCAGCAGTTGTTACCAAAAAAAGTAATTGCAATAAAATCCTGATTTTCATAATGAGTGTATTTATTATTGTTAAAATTATAAAATGTTTTAGTTCATTTGAGCTTTAAATATGTAGTGATTTTAAAATTTAATTTAACTGTAATTCTATAACCGAAGTCCTACTGAAAGGTTGTCCAACTAGATTAGATTGGCTTTTAACTTTACCTACTCCATTTCCTTTCAATTTAACTTTTAATCCCTTGTTTTCCAAT
>CAIRMK010000224.1 GCA_903879645.1 uncultured Bacteroidota bacterium | reverse complement strand
ACAGGAAACATGGTTTACAAAAGAGATGTTTCTTCGGTGCACGGCTATGATTATATATACTGGTCTTCTCCAGTAGCAGCACAGGCGATTTCTGGTCTTTATAGCACACCAGGTATTGGATACCAATACTATTGGGATACCTTAGCCAATAATAATAATGGAGCATCAGGAAATACAGGACAAGGAAATTGGAGTCCTGCTTATGGAGCCATGCAAGTAGGGAAGGGCTATATCATCAGAGGTTCCTCTTCCTATGGCTGGACGGGTAGTCTAACAGCTAACTTTACAGGGATTCCTAATAACGGTGATTTAATTATGTCAGTGGCAAGAGGAGGTTATACAGGAGCACCCTACTCAGGAACCAATGGAGTCACGATAAGTAATCAAGAAGATAATTACAACTTAATTGGTAATCCATACCCTTCAGCTATTAAAGCGATTGACTTTTTAAATTGGCCATCTAATACCACTAAAATTCAAGGTGTAGTATATCTATGGACTCATAATTCTACACCAACGTCTAATGCTAATACATTTTATAGTACAGGGGGTAATTATAATTATTTCACTAATGATTATTTAGCGTATAATAATGTTGGAGCGTCTAGTGGACCAGGTTTTAATGGATACATTGCTGCGGGTCAAGGGTTCTTTGTTACGATGATGGATGGAGCAGCTGATGCCACACAATCGGTGGTATTCAATAATAGCATGAGAAATAAAACCTATGCTAATACTAATTTTTTCAAAGGAAACTCTCAAGCTACGCAACCTACTATAAATGTAAATAGAATATGGTTAGATTTAGTGGATAACAATAGCTTCTCAACAAGAACTTTAGTAGGTTATACTGATGGAGCAACAGTAAATAAAGACAGACAATTTGATGCATATACACCAGTAGGTAATGATAATATCATCTATTCATTAGTAGAAGGGGATAGTAACATTATTCAAGGTAGACCATTACCATTTGATACAAATGACCAAGTTCCTTTAGGGTATCACAGTAAAGCATCAGGAAACTTCACTATCGCAATTGCTGCGGTAGATGGATTGTTTGAACAAGGGCAACCTATATATTTAGAAGATAAATTATTAAATATAATTTACGATTTAAGACAAGCACCTTATGTGTTCGCAACTGCATCAGGGACATTTAATGATAGATTTGTGCTTCGCTATACTAACAGTAATCTGTCAAGTGAGCAATTCGCAACGAATAGTGCAGCCGCTTTTATTACCAATCAAAAATTACAAATTAAAGCAACAAATAACATCACTTCAGTTCAAATTTATGATGTAGCTGGAAAACTGATTGAAACCTATTCACCAGTTATAAAGGCACTCGAATTAAATGAAGGTTTCCCATTTGCAAATGGAGTCTATTTCGCAAAAATAAAACTAGAAGACGGTAGTCTCGTAACCCAAAAATTAATGAACTAATCCCATAGAAATAATTAAAAAGTGTCTTGAAAAAGGCACTTTTTTTATGCCTTTTTTTCATTGAAATTATAAGTCCAAACCACCAAATTACTATTTGTCATTTCGACGCAGGAGAAATCACATCATCCAAATCCCCAATTAACAGCATCATCCAAATCCCCAAACTACAAACCCCTACCGTCACTTCGAGTGATTTTCTATTTTAAAAACGCCAGTTTTTGAACTAGAAAATAGTATCGAGAACTCCAGAAATAATAGTGTTAATGCACACCTCCAACAACCAACTAATAACTCATAACTCATAATTCATAACTCATAATTCATAACTTATAACTCATAACTTATAACTCATAACTTATAATTCTTCATTCTCAATTCCTTTCTCCGTCACTTCGAGTGATTTTCTATTTTAAAAACGCCAGTT
>CAIRMK010000223.1 GCA_903879645.1 uncultured Bacteroidota bacterium | reverse complement strand
TTATAAGAACCAATTTCTCTGTTGAACTTGTCTTTTAAGACATATTTTACTCCCTTTTGTCCTCTTAAATAAGTTTCATAACTTTCTTCTATCCCTTGCTTACCAATTAAATCACCTCCTACATAATAAGGATTTTTCTTGACAATGTTTTCATTTACCTGAGTGATAAAACCAAAAACATTAGCACCATAATCTACTTGGTAATCTCTTAAAGAACGCTTTTGAATATAAAATCCTGAAAATTTTCTAATTTTTTCTTGAAAAGCAGCATATTCGATCTTATTCAATTGAGGAAGAAAAACAGAGGGCAACATTGGACTATATACTCTAGCTTTAACCATCTTTTTAATGAAAAAATCTTTAGTAATATCTAATAGCAAACAAAATTCAGTAGTATCCAATTCTTTAACATCTTTTGGAATCACCATAATGTCATAAGAAGGTTGATTGGCAATCAAAAGTTTACCATATCGATCATATACATACCCTCTTTCAGGATAATCATATTTAATTTTTATGGCGTTATTTTCAGATTTAAGCTTTAAGGAATCATCAATAACTTGCAAATAAAAAAGTCTTATTATCAACAAACTTGCTGTAACAATTACAATAGTGGGTAGCAATGCTTTTCTCATCGTTTACTTGGCTTGATTAAGTAAATAATTAAGATACAAATAATAATGGTGAATATTGTGCTAACAAAAGTCCTTAAAATGATGTTCCAAAGATAGTCAAAAGTAAACACCTCTAAAATAAATAAGCTTATGTGATGAATAATAACCGCCAACAAAATAAACGAAAACCGCTCAGGATTCAACACATCATTTAATCTAACCGTTTGATATTCATAACTTAATCCAAAAGAAAACTTAAAAAGGGAAGGTCTAAAATAAGCCAACATCAAACAAGAAGCGGCATGAACTCCTCCCGAATTACAAAAGAAATCCATTGTTAACCCTAGAAAAAAACTAGCGGCTAATAATCCATATCTATTTCCATTTACTGGGTAAAGAATAATAAATAAAATATAAGGATAGGGATTGATATAACCCAAAAAGTTGAAATTATTAAATATAACCACCTGTGCAACAAGCAGCAAAATGAATCGGGCAATATTGAACAACATAGCACTATTCATTCTTTTCGTTCTTTTTTTCTAGGTTAATAATTTCGTCTCTATCTTTGTTTTTTATGATATATACATGTCCTAAACTAGTCATGTCATTAAATAATTTTACATCTATAGTATAAAAATTGGTTTGGTTATCAATATAGATTTTATCAATAGTTCCAATACCAATATTTTCAGGAAATATTGTCGATTGAGCACCCGTAACAATTGTATCCCCTTTTTTAACAGTGGCTAATCTAGGAACATCTGTTAATTGTACAAACCCCGTATTTTTACCATTCCATGTTAAGGAACCAATGTGATTGGATTTTTTGATTTTAGCATTGATTGGCGACTCGGTATTCAAAATACTCAATACCGTACAATAATTAGCGGAAGTATTTTCTACTACACCTACAATCCCTAAACTATTGATAACTCCCATTTCTGGTTTCACACCTTGTTTCGATCCTGTATTTAAAGTAAGAAAGTTAACTTGATTGCTATAGGAGTTTTTAATCACCTTAGAAATGATAATGTCAATTTTCTTAAGGCCTTTTATAGAATCTAAATTGGGTACTTTGGTAGTATCTTTGATATTAAAAAGTAAACTTTTCAAACGGGCATTTTCCTTAGCCAACTCTTCATTTTGAACTTTTAGATGAAAATAACCTTCAACATTATTGGTTATTTGATACACACCCCCAGTAAAGAAATTAGCCGAACTAATGACTTTACTTTTATGATAAGAATGGGATTGAATCGTAAGTAATAAGGCTATTACCATAAGCAGCAAAAACAGCATACGATAGCTGTTTTTAAATATAAAATTAAATATTTGCTGCATTTCTTTTTAGTTCAATGGTCCGTATTCGGTTCGAAACTTGTTTCTTGAAATATTATTTAATTAAGATGCTTCTAAATTTTGGGATGTTTTTCAATGCCATACCTGTTCCTCTAACAACAGCTTTCAATGGATCTTCTGCAATATATACGGGTAAATCTGTTTTTAATGAAATACGTTTATCTAAACCACGAAGCATCGAACCTCCACCAGCTAAATAAATACCCGTGTTATAAATATCAGCTGCTAATTCAGGAGGAGTTTGCGATAAAGTTTCCATAACCGCATCTTCAATACGTTGAATGGATTTGTCTAATGCTTTTGCAATTTCTCTAAAAGAAACCTCTACTTGTTTTGGCTTACCGGTAAGTAAATCTCTTCCTTGAACCGACATGTCGTCTGGAGGAGTATCTAATGCATCAGTTGCAGATCCTACTGTGATTTTAATTTTCTCCGCTGTGGTTTCTCCCACAAAAAGATTGTGTTGCGTTCTCATGTAATAAATGATGTCATTAGTAAAAACATCACCCGCAATTTTAACAGATTTATCACAAACAATTCCACCAAGAGCGATAACAGCAATTTCTGTTGTTCCTCCACCAATATCAACAATCATGTTTCCTTTGGGTTGCATAATATCAATTCCAATACCGATAGCAGCAGCCATTGGCTCATGAATCAAATATACTTCTTTCCCATTGACACGCTCACAACTTTCTTTTACGGCACGCATCTCCACTTCTGTAATTCCTGACGGAATGCAAACCACCATTCGTAAAGCAGGCGTAAACATTTTTTTCTTTAAAGCCGGAATACTTTTGATAAACATACTAATCATCTTTTCAGACGCATCAAAATCGGCAATTACTCCGTCTTTTAATGGGCGTATCGTTTTTATGTTTTCATGAGTTTTACCTTGCATCATGCTGGCTTCTTTTCCAACAGCAATGATTTTTCCAGATACTCTGTCTCTGGCAACAATAGAAGGGCTATCAATCACAACTTTATCGTTGTGGATGATTAGCGTGTTTGCGGTACCAAGGTCAATTGCTATATCCTCGGTCATGAAATCAAAAAATCCCATACTAATAAAAGGGTTTTAGTTTGTTATAAATAGTTTAAGCCTACAAAAATAATAAAATTAATGTTTAAAATGACGTGTTCCAGTAAATACCATTGCAACTTTATTTTCATTGCAATAATTGATACTCATTTCGTCTTTTATAGAACCCCCGGGTTGAATAACAGCCGTAATTCCTGAATGATGCGCAATCTCAACACAATCTGGAAACGGAAAGAAAGCATCGCTTGCCATCACTGCCCCATGCAAATCAAAACCAAAAGTTTCAGCTTTTTCAATTGCTTGTTTCAATGCATCTACTCTCGATGTTTGTCCAGTTCCTGAAGCGACTAATGTACTATTTTTTGCAAAAACAATCGTGTTTGACTTAGTGTTTTTACAAATTTTTGAAGCAAATAATAAATCTTCAATTTCTTGCTCGGTTGGAACAGTATTGGTAACGTTTTTTAAGTGCGCTTTAGTGTCGGTAATGTTGTTTTTATCTTGTACTAACAATCCGTTCAAACAAGTTCTTACTTGACGTTGAGGTAAAGGTACATCATTTATTACCAATATGATTCGGTTCTTTTTTTCTTGTAAAATATTTAACGCTTCATCATCATAACTTGGCGCAATGACCACTTCGCAAAATAAGGAACTAATCTCATAAGCGGTAGCTGCGTCAAGGTGTCCGTTTGCCATCAACACTCCTCCAAATGCGGAAGTTGGATCGCA
>CAIRMK010000222.1 GCA_903879645.1 uncultured Bacteroidota bacterium | reverse complement strand
TTAATCCATCTACACCACCTAAGTCAATAAACACACCATAAGAAGTAATGTTTTTAACCACACCTTCTAATACTTGTCCTTTTTCTAATTGACCAATAATTTCTTTTTTCTGAACTTCGATATCTGCTTCGATAAGTGCTTTGTGTGATACAACAACATTTTTAAATTCATGATTAATTTTCACAACTTTAAATTCCATCATTTTATTCACGTATACATCGTAATCACGGATTGGTTTCACATCAATTTGTGAACCTGGTAAGAATGCTTCAATTCCGAAAACATCTACAATCATACCACCTTTAGTTCTACATTTAACAAAACCAGTAACAATTTCACCTGTTTCATTAGCAGAAATAACTCTATCCCATGATTTGATAGTTCTAGCTTTTCTGTGAGATAATACTAATTGACCTGTTTTGTCCTCACGAACATCAATTAATACTTCTACTTTGTCACCCACTTTTAAGTTTGGGTTATAACGGAATTCGTTTAATGAAATAACACCTTCCGATTTTGCATTAATGTCAACAATTGCGTCTCTGTCAGTGATTCTAACTACTACACCTTCTACTACTTCTTCTTGATCTGTAGAAATAAAAGTTTTAGTAACTAAATCTTCAAACTCTTGTAAGTTTTTTTGATCTACTGCATCAATTCCTTCTGAGTAATTGTGCCAGTTAAATTCGTTTAAAAACGCTTGTTGTTCTTTGTTTAATTCAGACATGCTGATAAAAAATTTGTATTCTGTTTTTCTTGAGTTTCTTTAAGCGGTAGAAAAACAAAAGTGTTTTACATATAAAATATTGATTTCCAAACGAAACTCTACTCTGCATTTTGGTCTGCAAAAGTAAGTATTTTTTCTTAACTACAAAATATTTATTGTGATAAAAAGTTTAAAACAATTAAGAAATTCAAAACTAACACAAAACCCTTTCAAGACAATGCCTTGAAAGGGTTTTACTTAATCATTTATGTTATTTTTAATGACTCACATTTGTCATTTCCTCTGGGTTATGTTTGTGTTTGAAGAAAACTGCAAATAATACAGCAATTACTAACGCATAAGCTGCAAAAGAAAGCCATATATTGTGCCAATCTCTAATTCCCTCATGAGTAAAGAATTTATCAATTACCATTCCGCTTAATAGTCCTCCGAAGAAAGCTCCAAAACCATTTGACATCATCATAAATAGACCTTGAGCAGAAGAACGAATTTTAGAATCGGTAGTCGTTTCAACAAATAATGAGCCTGATATATTGAAAAAATCAAATGCCATTCCATAAACAATGCAAGACATTATTATCATCCATAGTCCATCAACAGGATTTCCAAAAGCAAATAATCCAAAACGCAATACCCAAGCTAACATTGAAATCAACATTACTTGTTTTATTCCAAATCGCTTCAAGAAAAAAGGAATTGCAAGGATAAATAAGGTTTCAGAAATTTGAGAGATCGACATTATTATGGTTGAATATTTTACTACAAATGAATTAGCATATTGAGGCACTTTTGCGAATTCAGATAAATA
>CAIRMK010000221.1 GCA_903879645.1 uncultured Bacteroidota bacterium | reverse complement strand
TCATAGGATTTAATTTTGCCATAATTAAACTTATCATCAGCATCTCTAAAATATTTTATATTTAATCCTGTGTTCAGCCAAATACAATAATTTGTAAGTTTTGGTAAATTAGAATATTCTAAATCACTTTCTATAGTTCCGTTGAGGATAGAAATTTTTATTTCTCCTCTTAAATGAGGGATTTGTGATAAAACATTGAGACTGTTTACAACAATTAAGATAAAAATTAGGGCTGTTTTTTTCATTTTTTTTATATCAAATACTAACGTTATTATTTTCACAATAGTATAAAAAAACATGCTTCGTCTATGATGAAGAGGATTTTTTATTTTTTAAACAATTAATCACTTATGTTTTAACTTACTATAACCATAAATTATCAACATCAAAATATCTCCTTACTAATAGTTTATTTTTTTAAAAGATTGTTAAATTTGTAATATCAATTTTGCTAAAAACATAAAATATGTATCATTCAAAAATAATCGGTCTAGGCTATTACGTTCCCGAAAATATTGTGACCAACGATGATTTATCCAAAATAATGGACACCTCAGACGAATGGATTCAAGAGCGAACCGGTATCAAAGAAAGACGCCACATCATTAAAGGAGAAGATACCACCACATCAATGGGAGTGAAGGCCGCCAAAATTGCCGTAGAACGGTCAGGCATCGCCAATGAAGATATTGATTTTATTGTTTTCGCTACCATATCCCCCGATTACTACTTCCCAGGGCCTGGAGTTGCCATTCAAAAAGAATTAGGCCTGCGAACAGTAGGCGCACTCGACATTAGAAACCAATGTTCAGGGTTTATCTACGCGCTATCCGTAGCCGACCAATATATCAAAACAGGAATGTACAAGAATGTTCTAGTAGTAGCCTCCGAAGTACAATCCTTAGGATTAGACATGACCAATCGCGGTCGTGGCGTTTCGGTAATATTTGGAGATGGAGCAGGAGCAGCCGTATTAAGCCGAGAAGAAGATACTACCAAAGGAATACTATCTACCCACTTACATTCAGAAGGCGAACACGCCAAAGAATTATCGGTTTTAGCCCCAGGAATGGGAGGCCGATGGATTACCGATATACTTAAAGACAACAACCCCGATGACGAAAGTTATTTTCCACACATGAATGGGCAATTTGTTTTTAAAAATGCAGTAGTTCGTTTTAGTGAAGTCATTAATGAAGGACTGCAAGCTAACAATCTTCAAGTTTCTGATATTGATATGTTGATTCCACATCAAGCCAATTTGAGAATATCGCAATTCATCCAACAACGATTCAAATTAAACGACGATCAAGTTTTTAATAATATCCAAAAATACGGAAACACCACAGCGGCTTCCATTCCTATTGCACTAACAGAAGCCTGGGAATTAGGTAAGATTAAAGAAGGAGACACTGTAGTCTTAGCCGCTTTTGGTAGCGGATTTACTTGGGCAAGTGCTATAATTAAATGGTAAAAAAATTTCGTTTAGCTGTCTAAACGAGATTTTTTTATAGTTTGAATTCCATCACATAATCATCCATCACATAACCGTTTCCAATATCAATGATGATATCTTGTGTTATAGAAAAGCCATATTTAGTATAAAAATATTGGGCTTTGTTAAGTTTGTTTACATTTAGAAACAAGGCGCTATTACGATTGCTAAGCGCTTCCTTTTTTACATAATCCACAAGCATTTTCCCAATGCCTTTCCCTTGTGTTTCGGGGAGTACATACAATTTATGAATCTTGGTTTTAGTTGTGTTTTCGGAATTGATTTCATAAGAAACAAAGCCAAGATGAACTCCGTTTTCTTTGGCTAAAACAAAAACATGTCCTTTATCTAATTGGTTTTCTAAAGATTTAACAGCATAGAATTTTTTGAGCATATAATCCAATTCCGCTTGAGTATGCGTTGGGCCATAAGTATCTGGCCAAATTTTATAAGCCAAATCTCTCACTATAGGTAACTCTTCTTTAGAAGCAATAGAAAGCATCATACTATTTTTTTACTCTTTTTTGTTCTCTTGCCAAAAGTGTGTTTTTCAAAAGCATAGCAATTGTCATCGGTCCCACACCACCAGGAACTGGCGTAATAAAAGATGCTTTTTTTGAAACATTTTCAAAATCTACATCGCCTACAATTTTATATCCTTTTTCTGAAGTTTCGTCTGCAACACGCGTAATACCAACATCAATAACTACTACGTCATCTTTTACCATTTCGGCTTTAAGATAATTGGGAACACCAAGGGCAGTGATAATAATATCCGCTTGAGAAGTAATTTGGTTGATGTTTTTAGTATGACTGTGTGTTAAAGTAACGGTTGAATTTCCAGGAAACTGATTTCTTCCCATTAAAATACTCATTGGACGCCCCACAATATGACTTCTGCCAATAATTACAGTGTGTTTACCATCGGTAGGTACATTGTATCGTTCTAATAATTCCAAAATTCCAAATGGAGTAGCAGGTATAAACGTACTCATATCCAATGCCATTTTTCCAAAGTTTTCAGGATGGAATCCATCCACATCTTTGCTTGGGTCGATTGCATTAATGATTTGTTGGGTATCAATTTGTTTTGGCAATGGAAGTTGCACTATAAAACCATCGATATCATCATTTTGATTGAGCTCTTTAATCTTTTTTAGTAATTCGGTTTCTGATGTGGTGCTTGGCATTTTGACCAAAGTCGATTCAAATCCCACTCGTTCACATGCTTTAACTTTACTGCCAACATAGGTTAAACTGGCTCCATCACTTCCTACAATTATAGCTGCAAGATGAGGTACTTTCTCGCCATTGTCTTTCATCTTTTGAACTTCGGCTGCGATTTCGTTTTTGATGTCTTCTGAAATTTTCTTTCCGTCTAGAATTTGCATGGTGTAGTTATTTTGTGTGTGTTGTTGCCTTACAAAAATATAAAAATCAATTTTGATTTTTATAAAAAAGAGACGCGATAAATCGCGTCTCTATATTTTATTTCATTCCGCCCATCATGCGCATCATGTTTTTTCCTCCCGGCCCTTGCATCATCTTCATCATTTTGCTCATTTGTTCGAATTGTTTCATCAATTGATTTACTTCTTCTATCTTTCTACCAGAACCTTTTGCAATTCTAGTTTTTCTTTTCATATCAATAATAGAAGGTCTGCTTCTTTCAACAGGTGTCATGGAATGGATAATAGCCTCTATATGTTTGAAAGCATCATCTTCAATTTCAACATCTTTCATGGCTTTTCCAGCGCCAGGTATCATTCCGATTAAATCTTTCATGCTACCCATTTTTTTAATTTGCTGAATTTGCGACAAGAAATCATCAAAACCAAATTCGTTTTTAGCAATTTTCTTTTGTAATTTTCTTGCTTCTTCTTCGTTGTATTGTTCTTGAGCACGTTCTACAAGGGAAACAACGTCTCCCATGCCCAAAATTCTGTCGGCCATACGAGAAGGGTAGAACACATCAATGGCATCCATTTTTTCACCAGTACCTACAAATTTAATGGGTTTGTTTACAACTGATTTAATCGTAATAGCAGCTCCACCACGGGTATCACCATCTAATTTGGTTAAGATTACCCCATCAAAATTCAAACGGTCGTTAAATGCTTTTGCCGTATTCACCGCGTCTTGTCCAGTCATTGCATCTACAACAAACAAGGTTTCTTGAGGTTGAATAGCTTTATGAACATTAGCGATTTCGGTCATCATTTCTTCATCTACAGCCAAACGACCTGCCGTATCGACGATTACAACATCGAAACCATTTGCTTTTGCGTAAGCAATAGCTTTAAGTGAAATATCGACTGGATTTTTATTTTCTGGTTCTGAATATACTTCAACCCCAATTTGATCACCCACCACATGCAACTGATTGATTGCCGCAGGACGATAAATATCACAAGCCACTAAAAGTGGTTTTTTATTCTTTTTAGTTTTAAGATAATTGGCTAATTTTCCAGAGAAAGTTGTTTTTCCAGAACCTTGTAAACCCGACATTAAAATTACTGTTGGATTTCCTGAAAGGTTAATTCCAGCAGCATCACCACCCATTAATTCTGTCAATTCATCT
>CAIRMK010000220.1 GCA_903879645.1 uncultured Bacteroidota bacterium | reverse complement strand
ACACAAATAAATTTTTATCTTTGAGATAAAAAAAGTGCAGACACGACATTTCGAAGATTTAAAAGACAAGCGATTGTTGAATAGAGGTAATTCTATTCTCAATCGCTTGTTTGCTAATAGTATTTATTCCATCCGTCAATTAGCCAATAGTGATTCTGAGGCAAAGGCGATGTATCGGTTTCTTCAAAACAAAAATGTTAGTGAAGCCGATATTGTAAAGAATATGTCTTCTAATTGTGTTAGTTGCGTTGGTAATAAATCTGTTTTATGTATCCAAGACACTAGCGAGATTAGTCTTTACAATCATAAAAACAGAATAAAGAAAGATGAATTTATAGGTACTATTAACAGCAGTGATGATGGAGGTCTTGGCTTTTTTATACATCCCAGTTTTGTTGTTGACTCTACAACATTAATGCCTTATGGTTTTTCAGATATAAAAATTTGGAATCGAACCCTTGAACAGAATAAAGTACAACGCAAACACAAAGACAAGCTTGTACCTATCGAAGAAAAAGAATCTTATAAATGGATAGAATCTTCTCAAAATACTAAAAAGGCTTTAGAAAACGCATCCGAAATCATCATCATTCAAGACCGTGAAGGTGATATTTACGAGCAGTTCTGCACTGTCCCCGATGCAAAAACACATCTATTAATACGAGCGAAATCTAACCGAATTCTCCAAGATGACCAAAGACTTTTTGAACATCTGGCTAGTAAACCTTTACAAGGAACTTATACTGTTGAATTGGATGGCGACAAGAGAAGAAATATCAAGAAAAGAACCGCTACAATAGAAGTACGTTTTTCAGAAATAACCATTGGAGGAAATCAATATACCAATAAAAATCTTCCCGAAAAAATTACACTTTATGCTATTGAAGCTAAAGAAGTTGGAGATAATGTCGAAAATCCAATACATTGGAGACTATTAACCACCAAAAAAGTAGAAGACTTTGCAACGGCATTGATTTGTATAGAATGGTACACCTGTAGATGGATAATTGAAGAAGTTTTTAGGATTTTAAAAAAGGAAGGGTTTAATATTGAAGCCAGTGAATTGTCTCAAGGCAAGGCTATACGAAAGTTGTGTTTAATGATGTTGGAAACAATAGTGAAACTCTTTATTATGCAAATTGCTTATGACATAGAAGAAGAAATAGATCCGAGAAGTTGTTTTTCAGAGGAAGAAATCCAATGTTTAGAAATCCAAATACAACAATTAGAAGGTAAAACTGAAAAATTAAAAAACCCATATAAATCGTCTGATTTAAAACGATATATATGGGCTATTGCTAGATTAGGCGGATGGAAAGGTTATCTTTCTGAAAGAAAACCTGGTATCACAACCTTTTGGATGGGTCTTCAAAAATTCTCAGCAATTATGCAAGGTTGGATACTTTTTAGAGATGTGTCCAGACGGTAGCCGTTAGTGGAATAGTTTTTTTATTTCAATAAGAAACCTATTTCTTTTTATTCTTAGCTTTCTTTTTCTTTTTAGCTTTTGCTTTTTCTAATTTTTTGGCTTTCGCTTTTTTAACCTTTTTTTCTTTTGCTTTTTT
>CAIRMK010000219.1 GCA_903879645.1 uncultured Bacteroidota bacterium | reverse complement strand
CCTCCTTCCTCGAAAGAACAAGTTTGTGGTACTACTAAAAGCACTAAAAAAGTCCAACACCTCGGTTAGTATTTTGGAGAAAACCTATAGGTTATTCAAGCTCACCTTTAGTTGGCGAGCTGGCACCTTTAGTTCATGACGCCACACCTTTAGTTGGTGGCGCTTCACCTTTAGTTCATAACGTCACACCTGCAGTTGGCGCACTGGCACCTTTAGTTCACGACGCCGAACCTGCAGTTGGAGCGCTGACACCTTTAGTTGGTGACGCACGACCTTTAGGTGACGCGCTGCTACCTTTAGGTGTTAGCACAACACCTTTAGTTTTTGGAGTATTCTGTAACGGTGGTAACAGCATTATTTGGTGTCATATCAAAAGAAATTTGGGGTAGGGTAGTCCTAAAATAAAAAAAAATGCCCTTCGTTAAGGCTTGTAAACTATAGGTTTTCAAAACTTTAACACTTTTTTTATTTAATTTTAACACAGGCCCGTACAATAATTATTTTAAGTGTGTCGTTATTAATAATGAAAGCTTTCACTAGATTTTTGAACTTATTTATTAATTCTAATTTTTTACATTATGTTACAAGCAAAATGCAAAAGGGATTACCATAAATTTAGTGATCCGGCACTTGAAACACGTGTCAACCAGGTAGAGAATGGTATTTATACCAATCCATTGATCTTTAGTTCGCCACCAATTACGCAGGCGGAGTATACTAACATTCAAGAAGGTTATATTACAGCAGTATCGGAGTATAACACGTATGGAATTGTGAAGAAAACGGCATTAACTACTTCTAGAGGTAAAATGATTTCTACCGTAGATTTAATTGCATCGTATGTAGATGAACGTGCACAGGGAGATGAATCCATCATTATTTTAGCAGGATTTGAACCTACATCTACTACAATGCATAGCAGTCAGCCGTTGAGTGTTATTGAAAATTTTACATTAACGCGTACTAATCCTTTAGAAATAACCGTATTAATTCCGCCTATCACGGGGTATGGTTCTATTAGTTATTTCTGTATTTGTAGCGAAGGAGCTCCTATTGAGAATCTTTCTATTGCTAATGGTCAAATTGTTTTGGATAACGTAACGACGAAAATTCGTTTTGATTATACTAAATCTAAAAAGAAAGTATTCCAAGGATTGTCTTCAACCGTAACGTATTATTTTTATGTTTTTGCTAGCAATGCTGTTAGTGTGTCACCTATTAGTGTGGTGAAAAGCATTGTCGCAGTGGTCTAAGTTGTATTTTAGTTTAACGTTTTGAAACCTGATGGAGAAAACCTGTCAGGTTTATTTTTTTAGTATCATTTATGCTTTTCTATAAGATTAGGTTTTCAGTAGTTCTCGATACATTTTTCTGTTTCAAAAACTAGCGTTTTAAAACAGAAAAACACTCAAAGTGACGGTAGAATTTGGAAGGGAGTTATGAGTGTTGAGTTATTAGTTCAAAGTTGTTGGTTACTGTTTACATTGTATTTAGCAGAGCGTCAATTCGAAAGGAGTTATGAGTGTTGAGTTATTAGTTCAAAGTTGTTGGTTACTGCTTACATTGTTTTTAGCAGAGCGTCAATTCGAGTGTTTTTTATGAAATAGCGAGTAAGCTATTTTATAAAAAATGTATCGAGAACTTAGAAGCACCACCACCCCTCACTTCACCCCATAAAAAAACCTCCAAGTTTCCTTGAAGGTTATTCATTCTGCGGAGAAAGAGGGTTTAACCTACTGACTTTATTTTGCTGATATACAATATAGTATATTTTGTTTTTAATTCAAGTACCCCTAATAGTACCCCTCTAAATTATCGTGGTTTATCATCTATGTTGATACTTCAAATTTACAAAAAATACTTCAATTTAAATTCT
>CAIRMK010000218.1 GCA_903879645.1 uncultured Bacteroidota bacterium | reverse complement strand
CTACCTGAAGTATTAAAAATTCTGGAAGAATCAAAAGAGAACATTATCATCAACAAAAAACTAACAGAAACCTCCAACGAGTTAAAAGAAATTTCTGCCAAATTGCAAGATGCCAACGAATCATTGATGGTAAAAGACAAGCAAAAAGACGATTTCTTAGATACCGTAACCCACGAACTTCGTACACCCATTACCGCAATTCGTGCGGCCAGTGAAATATTGCACGATGATGATGAGATTCCAGAAGAGCTAAAAAAACAGTTTTTGCAAAACATTATTTCCGAATCCGACCGATTGAATAGGCTTATCGATAAGATATTGGATTTAGAAAAATTTGAAACGGGTAAGCAAACAATACATCCAGAAATACATAATTTGGTGGCAACCATAGAAAAATCCATTGAACCCTTGCAACAACTGATTAAAAATAAGAATATAACGATTCACATGGAGAGTAAAGATAGTGTATCGGGGTACTATGATGAAGATAGAATCGTTCAAGTGATTACTAACTTACTATCGAATGCCATTAAGTTTTGCCCAGAAAAAGAGGGATTGATTACCATTCAAATTGAAACAAAAGACAATTTTATTCAAACTTCTGTGCAAGACAATGGAAAAGGGATTGATCCAAATGATTTCGAAACCATATTTGATAAATTCTATCAATCTACCAATCAGAATATTAAAAAACCCGTCGGCAGTGGGTTGGGCTTGGCAATTTGCAAACAAATTATAGATCATCACAAAGGAAAAATTTGGGCAGCTTCTAGTATGAAAGGTGCTAGTATTTTATTTACTTTGCCAAAGAATAAGAATGTTGAAAATTTATAACCTATGAAAAAGATTTTAATAGTTGATGATGAGCCCAATATTGTGATGGCGTTGGAGTATACTTTTAAAAAGAGCAATTTCGAAGTCTTTATTGCACGTGATGGGCAAGAAGCCTTGGATATTGTAAAAGAGAATTTTCCGGATGTAATCATTCTTGACGTAATGATGCCTATGGTGGATGGGTATGCTACTTTGGAACAAATTAGAAAAGACAACAATTTAAAACATACTAAGGTAATCTTTCTTTCTGCTAAAAATAAAGAAAGCGATATCGAAAAAGGAATGGCTCTTGGTGCAGATGCCTATTTAACCAAACCGTTTTCCATTAAAAAAGTGGTGGATCAAGTAATGGAATTATTGTCTTAATTTACTTTTACAAAATAATAGAAAAAGACCGAATATAATTATTCGGTCTTTTTTTTGTATCGGTACGCAATCGATTTCGTGTATATCTATTTAGCAAGAATGTTTTAGGTTGTATAGTATAATTAGTTACATTTACTTTACTATTTAATACAACCACAAACTATACATTACTAATGAATTACGAAGAATTTTACGCCAAAAGTATTCAATTTCCGGAAGCCTTTTGGAAAGAACAAGCTGACCAAATTGAATGGTATAACAAACCGTCAACGATACTGTCAAAAGATAAGAATGATTACCCACTTTGGTATGAAGATGGGGAGTTAAATGCTTGTTATTTAGCCTTAGACAAACACATACAAGACGGATTTGGTGATCAAACCGCTATTATATACGACTCCCCAGTGACACAAACAGTGAAACGCTATAGTTTTAGTGAGGTAAAAATGGAAGTCGCTAAACTGGCAGGAGGAATGTTGGCGTTAGGTTTAAAGAAAGGCGATACTACTGTTATCTATATGCCGATGATTCCGCAAGCCGCGTTCGCTATGCTAGCCTGTGCAAGAATAGGGGTAACGCATTCCGTAGTTTTTGGAGGTTTTGCGCCTCATGAATTAGCCATTCGTATTGATGATTGCAAACCACGATTGATTATCACGGCATCTTCCGGAATTGAAATTGATAGATTAATTGCCTATAAACCATTGGTGGACGAAGCAATTGACTTAGCAGGACACAAACCTAAAAAAGTGATTGTGTTCAATAGAAAATTAGGCGCGAGAATTCCATTTAAAAAATACGATGTCGATTACGATGCCTTGGTGTATGGTTCTGAAGAGACACCATGTATTCCAGTGAACTCAATGCATCCCTTATATGTTTTATACACCTCGGGCACTACGGGAAAACCAAAAGGAATTGTAAGAGATACAGGAGGTTATGCTACGGCACTTAAATTTTCAATGCAATACATTTATGGGGTCAAACAAGATGAAGTTTTTTGGGCAGCCTCTGATGTAGGTTGGGTGGTAGGACATAGTTTTATTGTATATGGTCCACTAATCAATAGAAATACGACAATTATATTTGAAGGAAAACCAATTAAAACTCCAGATGCGAGTACGTTTTGGAGAGTGATTGACGAACATCGAGTGAGCACCATGTTTACTGCGCCTACAGCCATTCGTGCGATTAAAAAAGAAGATCCCAATGGTGAATTCATCAAGCAATACGATTTATCTTGTTTGCGAACGCAATTCTTAGCAGGGGAACGTTGTGATGTAGAGACCTTAGAGTGGTACAATCAGCACATTCCAGTTCCTGCCATTGACCATTGGTGGCAAACCGAATCGGGTTGGCCCATGATTGCGGATATGATGGGAGTGGAGTACCTACCAATTAAACCAGGTTCTGCAGGCAAATCAGTAGCAGGTTATGACATCAGAATATTAGGCGAAAATGGCACGGAATTAGGCCCAAATGAAGAAGGTTATGTAGTAATTAAATTGCCATTGCCTCCAGGGACTATGTTGGATTTATGGAATGACAATCCTCGTTTCAAAGCCGGTTATTTAAATAAATTTCCAGGGTATTATTTCTCAGGTGATGGTGGATTTAAAGATGCTGATAATTACATTTTCATTACAGGTCGTGTGGATGATGTTATAAATGTAGCAGGACACCGACTTTCAACAGCCGAAATGGAAGAAATTGTTTCTTCACACCATTCAGTAGCAGAGTGCGCTGTTATTGGAATCAATGACGATTTAAAAGGACAAGTGCCTTTAGCCTTAGTCGTTACTAAATCAGGAGAAGACATTGAGCATTTTCAATTGCAACACGAAGTAGTTCATTTGGTTAGAGACCAAATTGGCGCTGTAGCCTCCTTGAGGGATGTGGTGATAGTGGAGCGTTTGCCTAAAACACGTTCGGGTAAAATCCTCAGAAAGTTATTGAGAAGCATTGCTGACGGCGAAGATTTCCAAATTCCCTCCACTATTGATGACGAAGCTATCATTGAGGAAGTTAGAGAAGAGTTTGAGAAAGCGAAGATAGGTTCGTTTAGGTGATTTTAGAACATAGAACATAGAATACAGAACATGATTGAATATACGCACAGTCTATTTTCTATTCTCTTTTCTCTATTCTCTTTTTTCAACTAACTATACCTAATTAGCAAGAAAAATCTTTTTCAAACCATTAGAATATTTATATTTACAAAACCAAATGACTTATTACTAGTCACTAATTACTAATTACTATAAAAAATGAGTTATTATACGATAGACAATTTAGAACATTACTTTAAAATGTATAAGAAATCGGTGCGAGAGCCCAGAAAATTCTGGGATAGAGTTGCCGATGAAAACTTTACTTGGTACCAGAAATGGGAAAAAGTAATGGAATTCGACATGCAAGAAGCCAAATTCAAATGGTTTGTGGATGCTAAAGTAAACATTACTAAGAATTGTATTGACCGACATTTAGCCAAAAGAGGCGAGAAAACAGCCATCATTTTTGAACCGAACGATCCTAGCGAAGAAGCACAACATATTTCCTATAATGAATTGTACTCAAGAGTGTCCAAAATGGCCAATGTGCTAAGAGAACAGGGGATTAAAAAAGGAGATAGAGTTTGTATTTATCTTCCTATGATTCCTGAATTAGCCGTTTCTATTTTAGCTTGTGCACGAATTGGAGCCATCCATTCTGTGGTATTTGCAGGATTTTCATCTTCGGCGGTTTCAGCACGTATTAATGATTCTGAATGTAAAATGGTGATTACATCTGACGGAAGTTTTAGAGGAAATAAAGCAATAGATTTGAAAGGAATTGTAGATGAAGCTTTAGAAAAAT